>DATHEV010000722.1:0-3743 GCA_035318405.1 Iamia sp. | reverse complement strand
TCGCCTCCGGGCGGGTCTGGAGGTCAGCTCTCATGGGTGACGTCGTGGAGCAGCTGCGACGCTACGGCGAGGCCGTCGAATCGGCCGCTCTCGACCGGGCGAGGTCAGTGCCGGACACGGCGGGCATCTCGCCGCCCGGCGATGCCGGAACGGTGGCGCATCGGTCTCGGACGGGCGTGAGCCGCTCCATGGTCGCGGCGGGGGTCGCGGTGGCCGTTCTCGCCGCCGGATCGATCGCCGTCTGGCGGGTGAACGGCACCGACCCGGATGGCCGCGTCGTGACGGCGGAGCCAACGGTCACGACGTCGGGCCCCGCCACGACGGTCGCGACATCGGGCCCGGCGACGACGGTCGCGCCTCCCACCTCGGAGGAACCGGCCGATCCGTCTCCTGGCCCTCTCCCCTACTTCCGTCCCGCACCCGGTTGGGAGGCCCTCCCGGAAGGCGTGGGGGCGACCGCCGCCAACATCCCGCTCGGTCCGGACACGTTGAAGGGATACGTGCCCTGGGACACGGTGGATCGCCTCGAGGACGGTGACGTCGTCCTGTTCGCGATGAACCGTCCCACGGGCGGCAGCCCGGCTGGGGACGCCCACTTCCCACCGCGCGACCTTCCCCTCTCGCTCGAGGACGCCGAACCCAACAGCTTCGAGGGGCAACCCGATCACATCTATGGCCAGCGCCTGGTCGCCCAGGTCGACGGCTGGAACATCGACCTGCTCGTCTTCTACGGGACCGCTCCGACAGACGTGCCGCCCGGGCCCTCCGGGCCCACCGAGCCCAGTGCTCAGACCATCGCCGCCGCCCAGGAGCAGCTGGCCCGTCTGGTCGTGCCGGGCAGCACGGGAGGCTGATGAGCCCCTCAAAGTTCGGGGCGTGCCGCCTTGGTCCGCTTGGCCGCGGCGGTGGTGGCCGCGATCCGCTTGGCCTTGGCCTCGGCGGCGATGCGGGCCTTGGAGGCGGCGAAGGAGCAGATCGGGCAGGCGGCGCTCTCGTGGCGCTGGGCCGGGCAGTACTCGCGGCCGAAGTAGATGATCTGGAGGTGGCGGTCGTTCCACGTCTCGCGCGGGAAGGCGGTCTTGAGGTCGCGCTCGGTGCGCTCGACGTTCGTGCCGTTCGAGAGGCCCCAGCGGAACGCCAGCCGGTGGATGTGGGTGTCGACCGGGAAGGCGGGCACCCCGAACGCCTGCGCCATCACCACGCTGGCGGTCTTGTGGCCGACGCCGGCCAGCGACTCGAGGAAGGTGAAGTCGGGCAGCAGGTCGCCGCCGGCCTCCATGATCTGGTGGGCGGCGGTGGACAGGTTGCGGGCCTTGGTGGGCGCCAGTCCGACCTCGCGGATCAGCTCGAGGATCCGCTCCGGAGGCAGGGCGGCCATGTCCTCGGGCGTGGCGGCGACGTCGAACAGCGCCGGCGTGACCTGGTTGACCTTCTTGTCAGTGGTCTGGGCGGACAGGGCCACGGCGACCAGCAGCGTGTACGGGTCGCGGTGGTCGAGGGGGATGGGCGGGTCGGGGTAGAGCTCGTCGAGCACCTGCCCGATCCGCTCCACCTTCTCGGAGCGGCGCACCGCCGGTCAGAGCCCGGCCGGACGAGGCCGGCGAGGCGATCGACTCTTGCTGCTGCGAGGTGGGCTCTGACCCGATCTGGCCAGCTCCTTCGTCGCTGCCCAGACCGCCCGTGTTGTTGCTGAGAGGCCCAGCTCCAGCGTCTGTGTGTTGTTCACCGGCTCGTACACGACCGCTGGGCCTCTCAGCCGACGCCGAGGAGGTCGACCACGAAGACGAGGGTCTCGTTGGGGCCGATGACGCCGCCGGCCCCGCGGGCGCCGTAGCCGAGCGCCGGCGGGATGGTGATGCGGCGCTGGCCGCCGACCTTCATCCCGGCCACGCCGTCGTCCCACCCCTGGATGACCTGGCCCCGCCCGAGGCGGAAGCCGAAGGTGTCGCCCCGGTCCCACGAGGCGTCGAACTGCTGGCCGGTCGACCAGGCGACGCCGACGTAGTGGACGTCGACGTTGTGGCCGGCCGTGGCCTCGTCGCCGTCGCCGACCGTGATGTCCTCGACCACCAGCTCGGTGGGAGGGAGGCCGTCGGGGATGGTCACATCGGGCTTGGGCATGTGGTCACCCTAGAAGCCTCGCCAACTACCACGGCGTCCACGGGGTGGTGGACGCCGACAGCCAGGTCAGGACCTCGCGCCGGGTCAGCGGACCCCGGGGCTGCCAGGCCGCCGGGAGGGCGCCGGTCGCCACCATCTGGCGCACCTCGGCCCGCGCCGCCTCCAGCCCGTCGGCCGACAGGGCGCAGCGCGTCTCCTCCGGGTCGAGCCCGAACAGCCGGCAGGCGTTGAGCCCGAAGACCTTGGCCTTCAGCTCCGCGGTGAGCATCGGATAGCCGTGCTCGGCGGCGGTGGCCCCGTCGATCTGGAAGGCCCGGAACCCCATGATCTGGGGCTGGGGCGAGCCGTACCAGATGCCGTCGGTCCCCCACATCACGCGGGCCTGGCCCACGTGCTTGAGCAGCTTGCCCAGGGCGTGGGCGGCCTGGCTCGGGTCGTTCATCGTCTCCCGCCAGGTGGTGCCGACCTCGGCCCAGACGTTCTGGTTGGGCCCGATGCCGTGGTCCTCCAGCGCCTTCACCAGCGAGTCGATCCCGACGTCGGCCGTGTCCGGGTCGTAGGGCCCCTCGGTGGTCTGGATCTCGTAGGCGCCGTGGTAGACGACGAAGTCCATGTCCGGGTAGCGGGCCGCCAGGGCGACGAGGTCGCGGGGTCCGTTCTGGCTGCGGTCGAACTCGAGCAGCGGCAGGCCCTTGTGGGCGCACATCACCTTGACGCCGAGCGAGCGGGCCTTCTCGACCACGGGGATGCCGATGGCCGGGTCGTCGAGGGCGTAGCCGACGTGGTCCGGCCCCCACGCCGTGTACACCTTGAAGGCGGCGACCTTCCCGGTGGCGGCCCGGGCCTCCATGTCGTCGAGGCGGGCCTCGAGCGGGCCGAAGTTGGGGGCGATCACGTTGTGGACCAGCACCCGACCGGCCCCGCCGGAGGTGAGCGAGTCGGCCAGGGCCTGGGTGCCGAGGGCGTCGTCGAACGGCATCGGCGCATCGTCGGGACCGCTGTTGGGGACGTCGGACAGCAGGGCGATGGTCGTGTCGCTGGCCAGGAACATGTCGTGCAGGTAGGCCACCCGGTCGAGGCAGTGGAGGGGCTCGGCCTCGACGCACCCGGCGGGCACCAGGCCCTGGATCATGTCGAGGATGCGGGGCGCGTTCTGGCGCCAGGGCCGGTCGGGCATGACGTGGTGGGTGTGGACGTCGAAGATCAGCTCGGTGCCGCCCAGGGCGGCCTCGCAGGCCGGCGCGTCCTCCGGATCGGGCACGACGAAGGTCCCCGCCGGCTCGGTCGTCGTGGGGCGGGGGGCCGTGGTCTGGGGGTTGGACCCCGAGGTCCGCGCCGGCGACGACGCCGGCGGGTCCGAACCCCCGCACCCGGCCGTGTTCAGCACCCCCAGCGTGAGCGCCATCCCCGACGCCCCCTGGAGGAAGCGGCGGCGGTCGACGCCCATGCGGCGAGCGGCGGCGTCGGCCCCGGCCACGATCCGGCGGGCGACCTCCCGATCCCGGGCCGACGGCTCGGGCGGCAGGAACTCGCCGTTCGACACCGTCCCCGGCCGGAACGGCAGCGGCGGTGGTCGGTGGGCGTCGTCCCGCTCCCAGGTCCCCATGCCCGCCCAAGCCGCC
>DATHEV010000721.1:0-2688 GCA_035318405.1 Iamia sp. | reverse complement strand
GGCCGCGAGCGGCCGCCTCGATCTTCGCCACCGACACCGGTCCGGGGTTTTCTGCTCCGTGCTGGGCATAGCCCTCGCACAACCGCCTCTGCCGGCATCAAGGGGTACCACTGCGAGCCTCCGCTGCGCTCCGGTTCTCGCTCGGCCTTCGGCCGCCCCCTTGACCCCGCCGGCGGTGGTGCGGGCTGGCAGTCATGCCAGCAAGGCCAAGCCTCGCTGGCCGTCCGGCTCAGCGCGCCCCAGGAGGATGAGATGACCCGTGCCACCCGTGCCGAGAGGCTCGCCCAGGCCCATGACGAACTAGTGGCGGCCGTCGAGGCGATGACCGGCGGGGAGGAGTGGCGGCGCCTGCTGTCGGTTGCCCGCCGCTTCCACACCTACAGCGTCAACAACCTGTTGCTGATCTGCCGCCAGCGCCCGGACGCCACCCGGGTGGCCGGCTACCAGACCTGGCAGAGCCTCGGCCGTCAGGTCCGACGAGGTGAGCGGGGGCTCGCTATTTTGGCGCCCTGCACCTACGCCCGTTCCAACGACGGCAAGGGCGACGACCCACCCACGGCGAGCACTGATGACCAAGGCGGGGAGGGCCGCCCGTCACGGGTGCTCCGCGGCTTCAAGGTCGTGCACGTCTTTGACGTGAGCCAGACCGATGGCGACCCTCTGCCGGAAGCCCCCGTGACGATCCTGTCCGGCGAGACACCGGCGGAACTGACCGATCGCCTTGCGACCCTCATCCAAGCCGAGGGCTACACGTTCACCCTGGGACCACTCCCGCCCGGGTACGACGGCGCCAACGGGCTGACCGACCACGACCAGCGCGTCGTCATCGTCCGCGACGACCTGCCGGACGCCCAGCGGGCGAAGACCACTGCTCACGAACTCGCGCATGTGCTGATGCACGGGACCTCCCCCCGGCCCCGACGCTCCGTTGTCGAGGTCGAGGCCGAGTCCGTCGCCTTCCTGGTGTGCGGCTCGGCCGGTCTGCCCAGCGACGCCTACTCGTTCGGCTACGTCGCCACGTGGGCGCAGGGCGACACCGCCCTGATCCGAGCCACCGCGGAGCGCTCAATTCGCTGCGCCCGCGGAGTCCTCGACGCCCTCGACCCCGATTCCACCCACAGGGCCGCCTGAGCCCTTCCGCACCACCACCGGAGATACCACCAGAAGGAGAGAACAGCTATGACCCGAACCAGGAAGAACCCCTACGTCATCCTCGACCCCAACGACGTCGGTGTCCTCGACAACGTCCGCAAGGACCTGGGGGACATCCGTGGCCTCACCCGCTCCGTCAGGGAGTTGGGTGTCCTCGTTCCCGCCGTCGTCGTGCCCGATCCCGACACCGAGGGCGGGCACCTGCTCGTGTTCGGCCAGCGGAGGCAGGCCGCCGCTATCGCGGCCGAGCGGGAACTCCCCGCCATCGTCGCCCAGGACATCGACGATGCCCGGCGCGTTGCCACGCAACTGGCTGAGAACCTGCACCGGAAGGACCTGACGGTGGGTGAGGAGGCCGCGGGCTACGAGCAGTTGGCCGCCTTCGACATGTCCCCGACGGCCATCGCCCGAGCCGTGGGCGTGACCCGCCAGCACGTGCAGAAGGCCAGGACGGTCGGAGCGAGCGAGGTCGCCGTGACGGTGGCCGACCGCTACGACCTCACCCTCGACCAGGCCCTTGTCCTGGCCGAGTTCGAGGACGACCGGGAGGGCGTGAAGGCCCTCACCGTCACGGCCCGAACGGACCCCGGCCAGTTCGACCACGTGGCAAGCCGGATGCGCCAGGACCGCGAGCGAGCGGAGCAGCAGGCCGCCACGGTCGCGGCTCTCACGGAGGCCGGCGTCACGATCATGGCGCACGCCGGTGACCACCCCGGAGCCGTCGCCCTCGGAGAACTGACCGACGGCGACGACGGAGACCCGATCACCCCGGAGGCCCACGCCGAGTGCCCGGGCCGGGCCGCCGTGGTGCCTGACTGGAAGCCGACGCAGCCGCTGCACTACTGCCTCGACCCGGACGGCCATGGGCACCGAAACCGCTTCGGCACCGCCAGCAGTCGGCCGGCGCCGACGCCCATGTCGGAGAAGGAGAAGGCCGACCGGCGCGAGGTCATCGAGGGCAACAAGGCGTGGCGGGCAGCCGAGCCGGTCCGCCGTGAGTACATCCGCACGGTGCTCGCCCGGAAGACCCCTCCCAAGGGAACCCTGAGGTACGTGGCCGAGCGAGCCCTGGCTCGTCCCGAGCGGTTCGGGGACGGGGAGGATGGCCTGCTTGCGGACCTGCTGGGTGTCGAGGCCCGTTCCGGCATCGGCCGTTCGGTGGGTGCCGAACACCTGGCCCACGTCACCAACGCCCGGGTCCCGCTCGCACTGCTCGCCCAGGTTGCCGCCGACCACGAGCAGGCCATGACCGTCCAGACCTGGCGCTCGACCAACCAGGACGCCGCGGCGTGGCTCGCCTGGCTCGCCTCGACGGGCTACAGCCTCTCCGAGATCGAGCAGAAGGTCGTCACCGATGCCCATGGCACCGAGGACGGCGGCAAGGCCGAGGGCGAGTCGGAGGAGGAGCAGCAGCAGCAGGCCGCCTAGACACCCCTCACCTGAGAAGTCGAAGCCCGTCGGCCCTGGGTCGGCGGGCTTCGTCGCGTCTCCATCGCCTAGAGCTAGCGCTGCATCAACGCTCCCAACGTCGAGCCC
>DATHEV010000720.1:0-6004 GCA_035318405.1 Iamia sp. | reverse complement strand
CGTGCTCATCGACGCGTCGGCCCGGCTCCGGGCCGCCCGCCCCCGCCTCCGGGTGCTGATCGCCGGCGCCGGACGGGACGAGGCCCGGCTGCGCCGCCGGATCGAGCGCACCGGCGCCCCGGCCCGGATGGTCGGTCGCATCGCCGAGGACGACAAGCCCCGCCTCCTCGGCGCCGCCGACGTCTTCGCCATGGTCTGCCGGGACCGGTGGGCCGGGCTGGAGCAGGAGGGCTTCGGCATCGTCTTCCTGGAGGCGGCGGCGTGCGGGGTGCCACAGGTCGCCGGGGCCAGCGGGGGCGCGGCCGAGGCGGTGGCCGACGGGGTCACGGGCCGGATCGTGACCGACCCGACCGACGTCGGGGCCGTCGCCCGGGCCCTCGAGGCCTACCTCGACGATCCGATCGGGCGGGCCGAGGCCGGGCGGGCGGCCCGGGATCGGGCGGTGGCCGACTTCTCCTACGACGGTCTGGCCGCCACCCTCCAGGCCGCCCTCGACGAGGTCCGCCCCCGGGTCTGACCCGACCCACGGTCCGCCGCCGGGCTCGACGCGCCCGAGCTCTGTGCGGGAGACGGCCACATCCGTCCACAGACGCACAAAGGTTCGAGGGAGGCTCGTACCCGCCGAGGCCGACCTGGCGCCGAGCTTTGGGCGGGAGACGGCCACATCCGTCCACAGACGCACAAAGGTCGAGGAACCCCGACCCGCGGACGCCCGGCATCGTGACCTTGTGCGAGTGACGGCCACATCCGTCCACAGACGCACAAAGGTCGAGGGAGGCCCGCTCCCGTCGAGCCGGCCGGCGCCGAGGGTTGTGCGGAAGACGGCCACATCCGTCCACAGACGCACAAAGGCCGAGGGAGGCCCGACCCCTGCCGCGTCCTTTCTGACGCTGGTGTCACGGTGACGGAGAGTGCTGGTGGTTGAAATCTGACCGCGCAGGGTGATATGTTTCCGACCGCCACCACGATGCGCCGTCCCGTGCGGGGGCGGGGACGGCGCCCACGACACAGCTAGAGGAGACCGAGGCGATGCGGTACACACAGGCGGAGATGGGGAGCCGGCAGAGCCCGGGCGATCGAGGCCATGTCAGGGGGCACGGGGGGCGGCGACGCCGGGCGCTGGGGGCGCTCGTCATCGCCATGACCGCACTCGCGGGGGCGGCGCTGGCGGCGCCCTCACCCGCGGCGGCGGCCGTCACCCACCCGACTCTGGTCCGGCCCACGCCCACGGCCGCCACGCCGCACGTGACGAACGGGAACGTGCGCACCGTCGCCGAGGTCGGGAACAGCGTCGTCCTGGGCGGCGACTTCACGACCTCCACCGATCCCGACGGCACCGTCGTGAACCGGTCGTTCCTCCTGGCCTTCGACAAGGCGACCGGGCGCATCCGGCGGGACTGGGTCCCGGTGCTCGACCGGGAGGTCTTCAGCGTCGTCGCCGCCCCCGACGGCCAGTCGGTGTACGTCGGCGGGCGCTTCAACACCGTGAACGGCGCCTCCCAGCTCAAGGTCGCCCGCATCTCGATGTCCGACGGGTCCCGCCTGCCCTTCCAGGCCGGGTTCGACGAGGTCGTCACGGCCATGGCGCTCCAGGGCAATCGCCTGTTCGTGGGGGGCACCTTCAAGAACGTCCAGGGCCGAGCCCGCCGGGTCGTGGCGCTCAACGCCCAGACCGGCGTCATCGACGACACCATGGCCGTCCCCTTCGTGGGCACGCACCGCGGCGGCGACGGGAAGATCTGGCGGATCGAGCCCTCGCCCGACGGCCAGCACGTCGTCGTGGTCGGCAGCTTCACCACCGTCGGGGGCCAGCCCCGCGGCCAGATCGCCAAGCTCGACGTCGGCGCCACGATCACCCTCTCGCCCTGGTCCACCACCGCCTTCTCCGGCAACTGTGCCAACTTCACGGACTACGTCCGGGACGCGTCCTACAGCCCCGACGGCTCGTACTTCGTGGTGGTCACCACCGGCGCCAAGGGCACCGGCCTCAACGGCACGTGTGACTCGGTCAGCCGGTGGGAGGACACCACCCAGGCCGGCGCCACCCACTCCTGGATCGAGTACTCGGGCGGCGACAGCTACTACTCGGTCGAGGTCACCGGGGCGGCCGTGTACGTCGGCGGCCACTTCCGCTACTCGAACAACTCCTACGCCACCGACGCCAAGGGCCCCGGCGGCATCGACACGCCCGGCATCGCCTCGCTCGACCCGGCCAACGGGCTTCCGCTCTCGTGGAACCCCGGACGGGACCGAGGCCGCGCCGTCTGGCAGCTCCTGGCCACGCCCACCGGCCTGTGGGCCGCCAGCGACACCGACCGCATCGCCGGCGGCCTCTACCGCGGCCGCATCGCCTTCTTCCCGCTGGCCGGGGGCAAGACCGTGCCGCAGCCGGCCCGGCTCACCCTGCCGGCCACGCTCGAGCAGCACGTCCCCGCCAGCGGCGCCACGCCCGCCCGGGTCGTGCGGCGCAGCTTCGACGGCACCAACGTCGGCGCCCCGCAGACCGCGGTGGCCAACGCCTCGGCGCTCGCCGGGGTGGGCGCCGCCTTCTGGGCCGACGGCACCCTCTACACGGCCCACTCCGACGGCACGCTGCGGGCCCGATCCTCGAACGGCACGACGCTCGGCACCGCCAGCACCGTGAACCTCTTCGGCATCACGGCGTTCGCCACCGACCTGCGCACGATGCGCAGCGCCCTCTACGACCAGGGCCGGCTCTACTACACCGTCGCCGGCAGCTCGACCCTGTACATGCGCTACTTCTCGGTCGAGAACCGGGTCGTCGGCGCCCAGCGCTTCGACGTGGCCGCATCGAGCGGCAACGTGTCCTACGCCAACGTCACCGGCATGGTCCGCTTCGGCAACGTCGTCTACTTCGCCGATCTCGCCACCGGAGCCCTGCGCAAGGGCACGTGGCGCGCCACCGGCGGCATCGACCCGGCCACGGTCACCACCGTGAGCCCCGCCAACGCCGGCGGGATCAGCTGGACCACCACCGAGCTGTGGGCCCGATCCGGCGTCACCGCCCCGGCCAACCAGCCGCCCGTGGCCCGCACCACCGCCACCTGCACCGGCCTGCGGTGCACCTTCAGCGCTACCACGTCGACCGACCCCGACGGCACCATCGCCAGCGTCCGCTGGGCCTTCACCGACGGCGGCACGGCGACGGGCTCGACCGTGACCCGCACCTTCGCCGCCCCGGGCACCTTCACCGCCACGGCCACCGTCACCGACGACGACGGCGCCACGGGCACCGCGGCGCGGGCGATCACCGTGGCCGACGCCGCTCCCGTCGCCCGGTTCACCAGCTCGTGCACCGGTCGCACCTGCACGTTCGACGGGTCGACCTCCACCGATGCCGACGGCACCATCGCCTCCTATGCCTGGGCGTTCGGCGACGGCAGCAGCGGCACCGGTGTCCGCCCGGCGCGCACCTACACGGCCAACGGCACCTTCTCGGCGCGGCTCACCGTCACCGACAACCGGGGGCGGACGGCCACCGTCACGCACCCGGTGACGGCAACGGCACCGGTTGCGACCGGAAGCTTCGTCGGCAAGCTGGGCCGCACCTACGGCACGTCCCGGACGCACGTCGTCCCCATCACGGCCAACGCTCGGGCCGGCGACCAGCTGCTGCTGTTCGTCTCGACCAACGCGGCCGGGACGACCTCGGTCGCCACTCCGTCGGGCTGGACCCGGGTCCTCGACCCCACCACGTCGGGCAGTCGTCACGCCGTCTTCTCCCGGGTGGCCACCGCCGCCGATCCCGGGAAGACCGTCACGGTCACCCTGGGCACCGCCGCCCGGGCCGATCTCGTGGTCGCCGCCTACCGCGGGCTGCGGTTGGCCCCGTCGGGCGCGGCGGCCGTGGCCGGCTACGTGACCCCGGCCCGCACCGCCGCCGCCGGCGACTGGGTCCTGTCCTACTGGGCCGACAAGTCGTCCACCACGACGGGCTGGACCCTGCCCGCCGGCGTGACCTCTCGCCACACCTACGCCGGCACCGGCGCCGGCCACGTCGCCGAGGCGCTGGGCGACGCCCGAGCCGCCACGGCCGGGACCGTCGCCGGCAAGCGGGCCACCGTGGCCACCCCGGCGGCCAACGCCGTCGCCGTCACCATCCTCCTGCGCCCGACCTGACCTCGATCTGGCCCGCCGGAGGGTCGAACCTTGTGCGACATCGACCGTGCCACGGTCGATGTCGCACAAAGTTCGACGGGGGAGCGGTCCGGCGGACTCGACGGGGGCGGGGGCGGCGGGCAGGATCGGCGGCGTGCTGACCGCCCCCACGTTCGCCGCTGCCCTGGTCAGCGGGCTGCGTGCCCACGGCCACCGGCCCTCGGGGCCCGCCGGCCGGCGCTGGTCGGCCGTCGCCGACGAGGCCCGCACGCTGGCCCTCGGCCTGGTCGAGGTGGGCGTGCGGCCGGGGAGCGCGGTGCGGATCCGGCTCCACGCCGGGGTCCGGCCCGAGGCGCTGATCGCCGCCGAGCTCGCCGTCCTGGCGTCGGGCGCCGCCCTGGCCGTGGACGACGAGGTCGGCCCTGATCTCGAGCTCGACGCCACCGCCCTGCGGGGTCTCGGTGCCGACCGGCCTCTCGTTGACGTGCGGGCCGCCGGCGCCGAGCTCGACCGCCACCGCCCCGCGGCCCACGAGGAGCGCCTGGCCGGCATCGAGCCGGCCGACGTCGCCGTGCTGGGCGACGGCCTCGTCGTGACCCACGCCCAGGCCGTGTGGGCGTTCCGGAGCGTGGCCTCGTGGATCGGCCCCGCCGTCCCCGACGGGCCCCAGACGGTCCTCCTCGCCCCGCCGGGGCGGGAGACGGTGGCTGCCGCCCTGGTCGGGCGGTGGTGGCCGGCCGCCTCCGGTGCCGCCCTGGCCGCCGGGGACGACCTGGTGGCGGCGGCCCGGCAGGCCCGACCCGACATCGTCGTCGGCGACGCCGCCTCGTGGACCGTGCTGGCCGACGCCCTCCGGGCCGAGGCCGCTCGCACCCGCGCCGGCACGACGCTGCTGCGCCGGGGCCGGGTCCTGGTGGCCGGTGAGGTCGCCAGCCGGGCCGAGCGCGTCGGGCGGGGCGTGGCCGAGCGCCGGGCCGGTGCCCGGGTCCGATCCGCCGCCGGGCTCGACGCCCTGGCCCTCGGGGTGTGCCTCGGCCCGCTCGACCTGGCCACCGGTCGCGACCTGGCCGCCGCCGGCCTGCCCGTGGTGACCAGCTGGGTCGAGCCCGGTGTGCCCGCCCCCGTCGCCTCCGGGCCCCGCGCCCGTCCGGCGCCGGCCGAGCCGTGGGGCCGGCCGCTGCCGGGGCGGACGATCGAGGTCGGCCCGCCCGTCGTGGTCCACGGTGGCGACCTGGGCCCCGCAGGGGCCGCCAGCGCGTCCCTCACCGAGGTCGACCCCCGCGGTCGCGTCCTCCTTCCCCGTCCCGCTGCTGACCGGCCCCGCCCCTCGATCCGCCCCGCGCCCGAGACCTCGGAGGCGCTCGACGAGGGTGCGCCGGGCGAGCGGTCGGCATGAGCGCGTCGGAGGACGCGGGGGAGGCGGACGAGCCGACGGGCGGGGCGACGCCAGGGCGGATGCTCATCCGGCTGTCGTGGGCCGGGACCGTCATCACGTGTGTCACCTCGGTGGTGAACGCCGCCACCGGCGATCGCGACCACTACGCCCTGTCGGCGGCACCGGCCCTCGTGCTGCTGGCGCTCGGCAGCGTCGCCTTCCTGTGGGCCTTCGCCATCGCCGTCGAGCGCAGCCGGACCGAGGAGATCGGCGTGGGCGGGCTCTTCTTCCTCGAGGGCTGCGCCCCCCGCCGGGTCCAGATGGCGATGATGGCCTCGGTGGCGGTGCAGACCGTCGTGCCGCTGGGCGTGGCCTTCGTCCGGCCCTTCACCGCCTTCGCCGTGCTCGCCCCCGTGTGGTCGCTGGGCCTGGCCGGCCTCTGGGGCGCCCGCCACGGCACCTTCCCGCCCCGCCGCCGGCCCGGCGCCGCCGATGGGCCAGACTCTGGTC
>DATHEV010000719.1:0-3837 GCA_035318405.1 Iamia sp. | reverse complement strand
AGGAGCAGCGCGGCGGTGGCGCCGACGACGAGGCGGCGGCGGGCCGGGGTGAGGATCGGCGGGCGGCGGGCGGCGTCGGCGGCCGCCTCGACGGTGAGGAAGGACCGGAGCTGGTCGGTGCGCTGGGCGTCGAGGGTGGGGGTCGGGGTCATGACGGGGTCTCCAGGATGGCGAGGGGGGTGGGCGGGGCGAGGGGCGGAGGTGCGGGGGCGTCGGGATCGAGACGAGCCCGCGCCCGGCTGAGGCGGGACTTGACCGTCCCGGGGGCGATGCCGAGGGCGACGGCGATCTCGTGGTGGGACAGGCCCTCCCAGACGGAGAGGACGAGGACGTCGCGCTCCCGGCGGGGCAGGCCCGCGATCTGGCGGAGCACGGTCCGGGAGCGCTCGGCCGCCTCGGCCTGCACCTCCACCAGCTCGGGGCGGCGGGGCGGCAGGCTCGACAGCCGGGCCAGGGCGGCGTGGTGGCGTCGGCGGCTGCGGTGCCACCGGCGGGTCACGTTGCTGGCCACGCCGTACAGCCAGGGCAGCGCCGAGGGCTGGTCGAGCGTGACGCTGCCCCGGCGGCGCCAGGCCTCCAGGAACACGACGGCGGTGACGTCCTCGGCGACGGTCGGGTCGCCGCTGCGGCGCAGGACGTAGCCGTGGATGCGGGGGCCGTGACGGGCGAACAGGAGCCCGAAGGCGTCGGCGTCGTCGGCCCGGATGCGACGCCACAGCTCGGCGTCGTCGGGCGGGTCGGGCTCGGTCATGTCTCCCCTATCCCCGCACCCCTTCGGAGGTTCCCGTCAGCCTTCGCGGACCACGTCGGCGGGGTCCTTGTCGTCCCGCAGCCCGAGGTACCGCGGGTGGCGGAGACGGCCGGCCGGGCTCCAGTCGCCAAAGCCGACCTGGGCGACCAGCTCGGGCCGGACCCAGCGGGTCCCCTTCAGGGGGGGCGGGTCGACCACCGGAGGGGTGTCGACCTCCATGGCCACGAGCCGGGTCTTCAGGTCGCGCAGCACGGCCTCGGTGAAGCCGGTGCCGACCTTGCCGCCGTACCGGAGCCCGCTCTCGTCGTGGTAGCCCAGCAGCAGGGCGCCCAGGCCGACGCGCCCGCTGCCCGACGGCGGGGTGAAGCCGACGACCACCATCTCCTGCTCCCGCACCACCTTGAGCTTGATCCAGTCGCGGCTCCGCCGGCCCTGGTAGCGACTGTCGACCCGCTTGGCGATCAGCCCCTCCCAGCCCGCGGCCCGGGCCCGGGCGACGAGGTCCTCGGCCCCGCCCTCGAGCTCCTCGGCCCCCTCGATGGCCCCGCCGGGCTCGACGACCTGGGCCAGCAGGGCCTTGCGGTCGTGCATCGGGAGGTCGCGCACGTCCTGGCCGGCCACCCACAACAGGTCGAACACGACGAAGGTGACCCGTACCGGCGAGCGGCGCGACTTGGCCTCGTTGTGCGTGTGCATGCGCTGCTGGAGCCGGCTGAAGCTGGTCTGGCCGTCCTCGTCGTAGGCCACCACCTCGCCATCGATGACGGCGTCGACGGCGACCGCCTCGGCCAGGCCGTCGACGACCTCGGGGTAGACGTCCTCCTGGTGGATCCGGTTGCGGGACAGGAGCGTCACCTCGCCGTCGGTGACCCAGGCCAGGAGCCGCACCCCGTCGAGCTTCCGCTCGAAGACCCACCCGCCGTCGCTCGACGGGAGCCGGGCATCGGGGGCCAGGGTGGCCGCCATGGGCTCGTACCACCGCGCCGGCCGGCCGTCCTCGGGCACGGCGTCGGCGTCGTCGGACGAGCGGGCCACGCCGGTCTTGCTAGCCGCTCAGGCCCGGAGGCACACCGGCGGGAACAGGCCGATGCCGGGTCCCGTCTCGCCCGGCACGAGGCTGGCCCGGCCGTCCTCGGCCCCGGTGACGTAGATGCACCGCACCGCACCACCGTCGAGCTCGATGGCGGTGATCGGGGCCGAGCCGGTGCCGTCCCACACGGCGAGGCCGGAGGGGTCGAGCGTGAGCGGGACCGGGTCCGCGCCGTCGCGGACGAGGGTGATGCCGCCAGCGGCGTGCTCGGACGCCACGACGAATCCGACGAGGAGGCTGCCGGCGCCCGCGCTCAGCACCTGGAGGGTGGGCTCGGTGACGAAGCCGGAGGGGCCGGCGCTGAGCGCCCCGTTCCCGCACGTCGCCAGGGCAGCGCCGTGGGCGGCGAACTCCAGCTCGCCCCACCCGCCGTCGGCGGCGGAGCCGTCCTCGGCGGCACCGTCGACCTCGAGTGTCCGGCAGGTCGTGGCCGCACCGAGGACGTCGGCCCGGGCGGCGTAGACGGTCCAGGCCGCCCCCGCCGTCGTGCCCTGGGCGGCGACGGCCCAGTCGCCGTCGACCGTCGGCCGGGTGCCGTCGGAGGACCCGAGGTCGACGGGATCGGCGATGTCGGTGGGCGCGTCGACGTCGACCGGCGTCCCGAAGTCCCACAGCTCGAGGTGCATCCCGTCGGACTCGACCCGGCGGAGCCGATCGTCGTCGTCGATCCAGACCTCGATGACCCGTTCGTCGTCGTCGGCTCCATCGCCGTCGTCGAGCTCGGCCCGGTAGCGGGTGGTGGCGTCGCCGCGCACCTCGTCGGGGCCCACGGCCGTCACCGTCGCAGCCTGCTCCCGCAGGCTGTCGAGGAAGGCGGTGGGGTCCGTGGCCGTCGGGTCGAGGCGCCCGCCGTCGCCGCCGGTGTCGGCGTCGACCAACCCGCCCACGCTGGTCCAGGCCGGGGCGTCCTCGCCCTCGGCCCACCCCCGGCTCCAGCCACCGTCCGGGGTCCCGATGATCTCCAGGTGCGCGGGCGGGGCGACGAGGTACTCGTCGACCGCGCTCTCCGGCGGAATCGTCTCGGTGACCAGGGATCCCGACCAGCGCCGCTCGCCGGTGGCGAAGCCGACGACGCCCTCGCCCTCCATGACCATGCGCCGCTCCGGTCCGGCGACGCCCCAGCCCGTCGTCGGGACCGAGGACTCCCGGCGGAACGACATGCGCGCCGAGCCGGCCGCCTCCACGCCCTCCATCAGGTCGAGGTCACGGACGACCCCCACCTCCTCGGTGCCGTCGCCCCGGCCGCAGCCGGCGACCACCGTCGCCAGGACCACGATGGCCACCGCCGCCCGCCCCATCGTCGTCATCGCTCGCTCCTCGGCGCCCGACCCGACGGTCGCGCCGGGGGCATCCTCCCACCCCGATCGGCGAGGGCCCGGGTCGGACGGGGCGTCAGGCCGGGGTGCGGGCGCGGGCGGCCCAGCCGTACTCGTGGGCGTCGACGACCACGTCGACGAAGCCCTGGGCCGCCAGCCGATCGGCCACCTCGCCGGGGTCGAGGGGCACGTAGGTGTCGCCCTCGTGGAAGGCCTCCAGGTCGTCCCGGTGCACGCTGTCGGACGCCACGAGCGGGGCGCCGGGCCGGAGCACGCGCGCCACCTCGGCGAAGATCCGGTCCTGGAGCGCCGGGGTGGGCACGTGGTGGAGCATCGAGAAGCACACCGCCCCGGTGAAGCGGCCGTCGGGCAGGTCCAGGGCGGTGGCGTCGCCCTCCAGCACCGTCACGTTGGTGCCGGCCAGCCGGTCGGCGAGACGGGTGGCCAGCGCCGGGTCGATCTCGACCGAGGTCAGCCGGTCGACCTGCTCGCGGAAGACGTCGGTGGTGGCGCCGAACCCGGGCCCGACCTCCAGCACGTCGTCGCCCAGGTCGACGGTGGCCTGGGCCCACGGGATGATCTCGTCGCGGACCGTGGCCCGCCACTCGGGGCTGTCGCAGATGTCGTGTCCCTCGTTCATGGCGGTGACGGTACGGCCGGGAGGGGTCGTCGGGAACGGG
>DATHEV010000718.1:0-4095 GCA_035318405.1 Iamia sp. | reverse complement strand
CAACCCGGCTGCCGGGTGATCGAGATCGTGCCCGCCGCCGCCGATGCCGTGCGGGTGGGCGACCTCGTCGAGCTCGTCGACGACGAGGTGGCCTTCTCGGACCGTCCGCAGCCCATCCGGCGGGTCATCGACCGGTCGGCTCACGCCCTCCTGCTCGACCGGCCGGTGCCGGTCGGTGTCGGTCACTCGGCGGCGACCCACCCGTTCCTGCGGCGCTGGGACCAGCGGCAGCGCGACGAGGAGCTGGTCGACGGCGCGGTGCCGCTGGTCGCCGGTCGCTGGTCGCCCCTCGACCCCGGCATCGAGGTCGAGTTCGCGCCCGGCCAGTACCAGCGGGGCGACTACTGGTGGGTGGCCTCCCGCGCCGCGCTCGACGGGATCGACTGGCCGGTGGTCGACGGCCACCCGGCGCTGCTCCCGCCGGCCGGGGTCGGCCGGCGGTGGGCCCCCCTCGCATCGGTGTCCATCGACGACGAGCGCGGGATCGAGGTGCGCGACCTGCGGACGCGGCTCACCCCCGTCTCGTCATCCGGCGCCGGCGCGCCGCCCGCGGGGAGCCGAGCCCGGGCGCCGGTCACCCCGGCGACGCCCGCCGTCGCTCCCGTCGGAGACCGACCGGTCGGGGTCGGGGAGCACGAGCGCGAGGTGGGCGACCCGGCGACGCCCGCCGACGAGGACGGCGACCCGGGGGAGCCGCCGCCCCCCGTCGAGCCCGTCCCCGTCGACCCCGTCGATCCCGCGGGTCGGCCTCGCGACCTGCGGGTCGCGGGGACGCGGGTCGCCTGGGCGCCTCGGCAGGAGCTGGACACGGAGGGCCTCGGCGAGGTGTCCGGCGTCGTGCGCGCCGGGGCCGAGCTCCTGGTCGTGACCGAGCGGGGGGTCGTCGAGGTGGATCCGGCGACGGGGGAGTGGGAGATCATCGGGCTCAGCCCGACCGAGCGGATCGAGCAGTCCTGCTGCCTGGTCGACGGCGTCATCCTGCTCGTCGGCGGCCGCGAGCCCCGCGGCCGACCGGACGGGGCCGTCCACGCCTTCGACGTGGCGTCGAGGTCGTGGTCGCGTCGAGCGCCGTTGCCGACACCCGTGTCGTACCCGTGCGTCGCCGCGTCCCAGGGCACCGTCCACGTGCTCGGCGGCCTGTCGTCCGGGCTCGGGCCCATGACCCGGGTGACCCGGCACCACCAGGTCTACGACGCCGCGACCGACATCTGGTGGACGGGCTCGCCGCTGCCGCGCCCGAGCGCCCGGGCCGCCGGTGGGGTGCTCGACGACGGGGTCCACGTCGTCGGCGGGCTGGGGCGGTGGTGGTTCGGTCGTCGCCCCGACGACCGCCACGACGTCTGGTCGGAGGGTCGGTGGCAGCGCGCCGAGCCCCTCCGCCGGCCGCACGCCCATCTCGGGGCGGCCGTCGTCGACGGGCTGCTGGCGGTCGTCGGCTCCGGGGGCGACACCTCGTCGGTGGTCGTCACGTTTGCCCCGCGGGCCGATCGGTGGGAGACGCTGCCGCCCCTGCCGGGCCCCGCCGCCGCACCCGTCGTCACCGGTGACGAGTCCGGGCTCGTCGTGGTCGGGCGCTCCGAGGAGGGTCCGTTCGTCGATCGGATCGCGTCACCCCACGCCTGGGAGATCGTGGTCCGGGTGCCGGGCCAGACGGTTTTCTCGCCGCCCACAGTGGCGAATCCGAACGCGGTCCGTGAAAGTGGCGGTCGCGGTGACAAAAGATTGGCGGATCCCCTCCAGAACGGGTGACGGCGCGCCGAACGGTGTCGGGCCACACACCAACGATCCCGAGCCGAGAGGCGCGGGTGAGCCGACCTCCAGGGGGCCCTCATGACCACGACCGCGCCGTCGCGCCGACGACGACAGATCGGTGCCGATCGCCGGCACCAACCCATCCGGCCGTGCCACCGCCGGCCTCGTCCCGCGCTCTGGCCCTCGGCCGGGTGGCGCTGGTGGTGACCGCGGTGGCCTGGGCGGGCTACGTGGCGACCATCGTCGAGCGCCAGCTGGTGGGGGCCGAGGCCCTCACCGTCCGACGGATCGTGGAGACCGTCGTCTACGTCGCCATCGTCAGTGCCCTGACGGCGAGCGCCGCCGCCTACCTCATCGCCCGGCAGGGCTACCTCCGGCGCACCCGAGCCCACGCCCGCACGGCCCGGGCCGCCATCGAGGCCGCCTTCGAGACGGCGCCCCCGTCGGTCACGGTGCTGGTCCCCGCCTACCGCGAGGAGCCCGAGGTGGTCCGCCAGACCCTCCTGTCGGCCGCCCTCCAGGCGCTCCCCGAGCTGCGGGTCGTCCTGCTGCTCGACGACCCGCCCGACGCCGCGCCCGGCACCGAGGAGCACCGCCTGCTGGAGGCCGCCCGCGCCGTCCCGGCCGAGGTCGCCGCCCTGCTGGAGGAGCCGCACGTCCGCTTCGCCACCTCGCTCGAGCAGCTGGCCGACCGGCCCGCCGACGACCGGACGGTCACGGCCGAGGACCTCGACCACACCGCCGAGGATCACGACCACGCCGCCGCCTGGTTGCGCGACGTGGCCGACTCGTGGGTCTGCCACGACCACACCGACGACTTCTTCGTCGACCACGTGGTGCGGGCCCTGGCCGAGGATCTCGCCGTCATCGGCACCGCCCTCCGGGCCGCGGTGGCGGCGGACGCCGAGGTGCCCTTCGACCGGCTGGTGCAGCTGCGCCGGCGCCTGGTCTCGACCTTCGGGGTGGAGGCCTCCTGCTTCGAGCGCAAGCGCTACCCGTCGTTGTCCCCGGAGCCCAGCAAGGCGATGAACCTCAACAGCTACATCGGGCTCCTGGGGGGCTCGTACTGCGAGCAGCCCACGTCGGTCGGCATCTTCCTCGAGCCGTGCGCGGCGGACGATCCGACGGCGACGCTCCACATCCCGCGGCCGGACCTGCTCATCACGCTCGACGCCGACAGCATCCTCCTGCCCGAGTACGGCCTGCGGCTGGCCCACCTCATGGCCCAGCCCGGCAACGAGCGGGTCGCCGTGGCCCAGACGCCGTACTCCGCCTTCCCCGGCGCCCCCACCCGCGTCGAGCGCCTGGCCGGCGCCACCACGGACCTCCAGCACATCGTCCACCAGGGCATGGCCGCCTACGACGCCGCCTTCTGGGTCGGGGCCAACGCCGTCCTCCGGACCGATGCCGTCGAGGAGCTGCGGATCGACGACGACGGCGACGGCCGCCCGGTCACCCGGTTCATCAGCGACCGGACCGTGATCGAGGACACCGAGTCGACGCTCGACCTCACCATCCGGGGCTGGAGCGTCGTCAACTACCCCGAGCGGCTCGCCTACAGCGCCAGCCCGCCCGACTTCGGATCGCTGTGCATCCAGCGCCAGCGGTGGGCCAACGGCGGGCTCGTCATCCTGCCCAAGCTGGTCGCCCACTGGCGGGCGAAGAAGCGCCGGGGCGATCGTCGCCGTCCGGCCGAGCTGCTGCTGCGCCTCAACTACCTGGCCTCGATCTCGTGGGCCACCGCCGGCCTGGTGCTGCTGCTGGCCTATCCGTTCAGCACCAACCTCATGAGCGCGCTGGTCATGGCCATCTCGGCGCCCTACTTCGTCGTGATGGCGAGCGACCTGAAGCGCTGCGGCTACAAGCACACCGACGTGTTCCGCATCTACGGGTTCAACCTGGTGATGCTGCCGGTGAACGCATCGGGCGTCCTGCGCTCGGTCGTGCAGCTGGTGAGCGGGCACAAGGCGGCCTTCGCCCGCACGCCCAAGGTGCGGCACCGCTCGGTCGCCCCGCTCGCCTTCGTGCTCTTCCCCTACGTGATCATGGGGCTGGCCACCGTGGCCCTGCTGTCCGACATCGAGCAGGAGCGGTGGGCCCACGCCGTGTTCGCCGGGACCAACCTGGCCCTGGCGCTGCCGGCGACCATCGCCATCATCGGCCTGCGCCACTCGCTGCTGGACCTCTGCCTCGGCCTGCTGCGCCTGCTGTACGCCCGGGACCGGACGGCAGCTCCCGCCCCGACCCTCGACCCCTCCGTCGACTGGGCCGCCGTGCTCCAGCACGGCTCGGTCGCCCGCCCGCAGGTCCTCCCGGTGCACGGCCCCGCCGTCGTCGACCTGG
>DATHEV010000717.1:0-2888 GCA_035318405.1 Iamia sp. | reverse complement strand
GGAGCAGGGCGGCACGGCCGGGTGGCTGCCGGTGCCCGAGGGGCCGTTCGTCCTCATGCTCCGTCTCTACCTGCCGTCGGCGCCGATCCTCGATGGCACCTGGACCCCACCGGGCGTCGTGCCGCTGACCTGATCCCCCCTCGACGAAGTGCTATTAAGTAGCACTCTGATGGTGCTACTTTCACGCACTGTGCTGACGTCGCCCTTCATCTTCGACGGCCCCCTGCCCCCCGACGAGGTGGTGGGCCGGGACGCCGAGCTGGCCACCCTGCACGACCGGGCCGCCCACGGCCGCTTCGTCCTGCTCCACGCTCCCCGCCGCTTCGGCAAGACCAGCCTCGTCCACCGGCTGGCCCGCGACGCCAGCGCCACCGGCGACCTGGCGGTGGTGATCGTCGACCTCGAGGGGGTCCTCACGCTCGACGACATCGCCCGCCGGATCCAGCACGCCTACCGCCGCCTGCCGCGCACCCCGTTCGGCCGGGCCGTCACCGCCGCCCTGTCCGCCCTCGGCACCGCCGGCGTGGCCGTCAGCCGGGGCGGCGTGACCGTCGCGCCCCGCTCCCCCGCCGAGGCCACCCCCGTGCTCGAGCACCTGCTCCAGCTCCCCCACGAGGCCGCCGGCCGGACCGACCAGCGGGTCCTCGTCGTGCTCGACGAGTTCCAGGCCATCGCCCCCGTGCCCAACGCCGACGCCGTGCTCCGCTCGCAGATCCAGCACCAGCGCGACCGGGTCTCGTACCTGTTCTCGGGCTCGGAGCAGAGCCTGCTGCGGGCCATCTTCTCGGACCGGGCTCGACCGCTGTACGGCCAGGCCGAGCAGATCGCCCTCGGCCCGCTGCCCGACCACGTGGCCGCGGCGCTGGTCCACCAGCGCTTCGAGGCCACCGAGCGCGACGGCGGGCAGGCGGTCGGCCCGCTGGTGGCGACGGCCGCCGGCCACCCGCAGCGGCTGGCCTTCCTGGCCGATGCCGTCTGGCACCGCACCCCCGAGGGCACAGTGGCCGACCTCACCACGTGGGACGAGGCGCTCGGCCTGGCCATCCGCCGGGCCAACCCCGAGTTCGTCGCCGTCGAGGGCGGGCTGCCGATGACGCAGCGCAAGGTCGCGCTCCTGCTGGCCCTCGGCGAGCCGCCGACGGGCGCTGCCGCCGAGCGGATGAGCCTGTCGAAGGGGGCGGCGCGGGGGGCGCTGGACGCGCTGGTCGACAAGGGCCACGCCCACCACCGCGACGAGCGGGTGGCCCTCGTCGACCCGCTCTACGCCGCCTGGCTCCGCGACCGCTTCGGCCCCCGCGACTGACGTCGACCTAGAACCGCCAGCGGGTCTGGCTGAAGACCTCGCCCTTGCCGAAGCCGAAGGCCTCGGTGGGCGCCACCGCGAAGACGTGGGCGATCACCTCGAGGTCGTCGCCGTGGGCGAAGGTGCCGTCGACGGGGGTGAAGCGCCACCCCTCGCCGTACTTGGCCACCCAGGCGTCGGCCAGCCGCTGGAGACATTGCTCGTCGGTGACCCGCTCGGCTCGGCCGTGGAGCACCACGTCGAGCCCGTCGGACTGGGTGTTCATCCCCGTCGTGAGGGCCACCTGGTCGTTGGTCCGGAGGTTCACCGCCTTCTGCTCCTCGGGTCCGCAGGTGAAGTGGAGGGCGCCGTCGTCCCACACCGCCAGCAGCGGCGTGACGTGGGGGCGACCGTCGACCCGGACGGTGGTGATCCACCACAGCTCGGCCGCCTCGACCAGCGGCTCGGCGGTGGTCCAGGGCGTCGGCGTGGCCTCGGGGCTGCCGAAGCGGATGTCGATCTCGGCGGTGGGGGCGCTCATGCGGCGATCTCCTGGGTGTCGGGGGAGTGGTGACCGCGCCCACCGCCGAGATCCATCGGTCCTCATCGAGTCGTCTCGGCCTCCTTGGTGCCCTCGAAGAAGTCGTCGACCGATACGGGGGCTGCGGCCCGCACCGCTTCGCGCTTGGACGCCACCGCCCGGCCCAGGCTGCCGAACGCGGCGGCGCTCCCGCCCGCGGTCGGGGCGAAGGTCGAGATCGACCCGGTGTCGTAGCCCAGCCGCTGGGCGTCGCCGTAGGCGTCGAGGTCGGCGCTCAGGTAGGCGAACAGCCAGCCGTCGGCCCGGCGGGCCCGCACGATCTCGGCCAGCGCGGCCTGGGTGTAGCGCCGACTGGAGTTCTCCTGGCCGTCGGTCACGGTGGCGACGAGCACCTGCTCGGCCGGCAGGCCGTGGCGGCGACGGAGGGCGGCCCGCTCCTCGGCCATGTGGATGATGGCGCCGCTGGCGTCGAGCAGCGGCGTCCCGCCCCGGGGCACGAAGGTCGCGGTCGTCAGGTCGGCGATGGCGCTGATGGGGGCGGCCTCGGCCACGACGTGGTGGGGCTCGACGGTGTCGAACTGGACGAGCGTCACGAGGGCGTCGTCGCCAGCGGCCCGCTGGCCGGCGAGGAAGGCGTTGACGCCGCCGATGACATCGGGGCGGATCGCCTCCATCGAGCCCGAGCGGTCGAGCAGCAGGTGGATGTGGGTGACGGTGGTGTTGGGGGTGGTGCTGGTGGTGTGGTTCATGGTCGCTCCAGCGCCGACCCGGTCGACATGTGACGCGCCGCCGGGCCCGTCACATGTCCGGGGTACGGTCGCTGGGGTGGGCGTGGACCCGAGCGCTCGTCCCCACCTCGACCGCCAGTGGCGGATCGTCCAGGAGTGGCTGACCGGTGCCGACGCTCGGTCTGCCGCAGCCGCCGAGCTCCGCGGGACCGCCACGGTCGGGCTGGAGGTCGACGACCTGCTGGCCGAGACCGCCCTCCGTCTGTGGCGGACCTTCCGGGACCGGACCGAACCGGTCGCCGAGGGCGACGACGGGCGGGGCCTGGTCCGCTACGCC
>DATHEV010000716.1:0-5754 GCA_035318405.1 Iamia sp. | reverse complement strand
GGGGCCGGAGCGGGAGCGGTGGTGGTGGGGGCCGGCGGCGGGGCGATGGTGGTGGGCGGGGCCGTGCTCGGCGGGGCCGTGCTCGGCGGCGTCGTGCCCGGCGGGGCGGTCACGGGGGGCGGGGCGTCGCCGGCGGCGAAGGTGACCGGCACGAAGATGTCCTGGGTGCGGTCGCCGGTGCGGATGTGGTCGTTGCGGCTCACGATGGCGCACTGGATCTGGCGGCAGTCGAAGCCGTCGGCGATCACCGGGGCGACGGTGATCGTGACGCTGAAGCTGCCCCCGGGGCCGTAGGGCGTGGCCAGCCCCACGCCGTAGCTCGGCGGGTCCGACGAGACCCACGCCGATGCCCCGGTGGCGCCGGTCTGGTCGATGCCGCCCCCGCACGGCGACGGGGCCGTGGTCGGCGGGGTGACGACGCAGAAGGCGACGTAGATGCCCTTGCCCACGTCGTAGCCGCTGCCGGCCACGCCGACCTGCTCGCCGGCGGGGCTGAGGCCCTGGGACCGGCCGACCCGCAGGGTGCGCTGGCCGTCGCTGGCCTGGAGGCCGTCGGCCGAGACGGGGGCGCTGGGCCGCTGACGGGCCAGGGGCGTGACCGCTCCGGCCGGGCCCGCGGCCACCGCCGTCGTGGCCGTCATCGAGAGGGTCAGGACGAGCCCGACGAGGGTCGCTCGGACCAGAGTCCGGCGACGGGGTGTTAGGCATGCCTCTCTGATCGTCCAAGGTTGGCGCGAGAGATGGTGTTCAGGCAAGCCATGTGACATCTCTCCTGCTCAGGCCCGGTGTCTCACCATTGGCTCGTCCGGCCTTCACGACAGATCGTCTCGTTCCCACGACGACGGGTCGCGATCTGACGACAGATCGTCGTGAAAGGGTTGCGTCGACCCCGGGGCGCGGGCCAGACTGCGCGCTGTGACCACCACGACCGACCCGGCCGCCGTGCGCTTCTCGACGACGCTCCGCGAACGCACGATGACCGACCACGGCGACGCCGAGGGTTCCACCCTCATGCGCGACCTGGTGGCCGGCACCCTCGACCGGGCCCGGATGGGCGACATGCTGGCCCAGCACCTCGTCGTCTACCGGGCGCTGGAGACGGCGGGTGCCACGCTCGCCGACGACCCCGTCGTGGCCCCGTTCCTCCTCCCCGGCCTGGAGCGGACCGCCGCCCTGGAGGCCGACGTCGCCCTGCTCCTCGGGGCCGATGCGATCGACTCCGTCGTGGCCCGGCCCGGCACCGCCGCCTACGTCGCCCGGCTGGAGGCCGTCGGCTCGTGGGCCGGGGGCTTCGTGGCCCACCACTACACCCGCTACCTCGGCGACCTCTCGGGCGGCCAGCACATCCGCCGCATCGTCGAGAAGGCCTACCCCGACCTGGCGATCCGCTTCTACACCTTCGAGGCCGTCGAGAGCCCCAAGGCCCTGAAGGACCGCTATCGCCAGCTCCTCGACGAGGCCCCGTGGGCGCCCGACGAGCAGGACCGCATCGTCGACGAGGTCAAGGTCGCCTACGCCCTCAACCAGGAGATGTTCGCCTCCCTCGAGGGTTAGTCGCCCACGAGGTGCCAGGCACCACGTGGCGGCCTGAGGCTGCCACCGACGCCCACGAGGTGCCAGGCACCACGTGGGAACTGGACGAGAGGCGATGGCCCGCCACCGACGCCCACGTGGTGCCTGGCACCTCGTGGGATGGTGTCCTTCCCTCAGTACGGCGGTTCGGGGTCGTACTGGATGTACTTCCTCACGTCCTTGGCGCGCTCGGGTGACACCAGGCGGGCGACGAGGGCGAGGGCCATGTCGATGCCGGCGCTGACGCCGGCCGAGGTGACGATGTCGCCGTCGTCGACGTAGCGGTCGTCGGGGCGCACCTCGATGGTCGGGTCCAGCTCGGCCAGGGTGTCGAGCGAGCCCCAGTGGGTGGTGGCCGGACGTCCGGCCAGGAGCCCGGCGGCGGCGTAGACGAGCGAGCCGGTGCACACGCTGGTGGTGATCTCGGCCGCCGCCGCCCACCCCCGCACCCGGTCCAGGTGGTCGGGATCCTTCAGCAGCGGGCGGGTGCCCTGGCCGCCGGGGTGGAGCACGACGGCCATCTCCCCGACGTCGGCGGCCGAGTGGTGGGGGACGATCTTCAGGCCCTTGGCCGCGGTCACCGCCTGGCCGTCGACCGAGAACGTCGTCACCCGCCAGCCGTCGTCGGGCCAGAAGGTGCACCAGGCGGCCAGGACCTCCCACGGCCCGACGGCGTCGAGCTCCTCCACGTCGTCGAAGAGGAGGATCCCGATCGTCTTGGTCATGCCGCGACGCTAGGACGCTCGCTCGCCCTCGGCAGCCGCCGTTCCGGCCAGATCCCGGATGGTTCAGGCCGCCGGGGCCACCAGGTCGCTCGGGTCATCGCCTCTCGTCCGGGTTGCGGGGGTCGTACCGATGGCTGGGGACGGCGGTGGAACTGTGCGCTGGTCGGCGGGATTGACCTGGTCGAGAACAGATCACCTGTTTTTCGGGTGCGGCGGGCGGGTGAACGGGGTACGCTTGTTCCCATGAGGTCGCCGATCGAGACGCACTCCGAGTGGGAGGTGCACCGGGCCTTCGAGGCCGCGGTGGCGTCGGCTGCGGGGGTGCGGAACGCGGCGGATGCGGCGCTGGTGGATCTGGTGGTGAAGGCGCTGGCGGAGAGGTGGTGGGAGGGGTGGAAGATCCACACACCGGTCCAGTGGCTGATGTGGCAGACCGGTGTCTCGCGGTCCACCGCGTCTCGGGTGGTGGCGTTGGCGCGGCGGGCCGGTGATCTCCCGACGGTGATGGCCACGTTCCGGGCTGGTGGGCTGTCGTTGGATCAGGCCGCGACCGTGGCCCGGTACACACCGGCGGAGTACGAGGCATCGGTGTGCGAGCTGGCGGTGAACGCGACGGTCAACCAGATCGTGGCCGCCACCCGCCAGTACGGCTTCGACGCCGAGATCGCCGACCGCGACTCGCGTGACCGTTCTGGCCCCGAGCGGTCCGTGTCGTTCGGGGCCGACGAGTCCGACCAATGGTCGGCCCGGATCCGGCTGCCGGCCGATGAGGGCCAGGTCGTCGAAGAGGCGCTCAAGGCGTCGCGGGAGCGGCTCCACGACGCCCAACGGACTGCGGCCAAGGCCCGCACGCAGGCCGAAGGACGGCCCACCGGCGGGACCGACGCCGATCTCGGTGTCGCCACGGTCTCGTGGGCCGACGCGCTGGTCGGGGCCGCCCACTCGGTGCTGGGCCACGACGCCGCCGGGGCCGAGGTCGCCGCCCGACCCGGCGTCCTGGTCCACCTGAAGGCGCCGATCGACGGCGAGACGTGGCGGGCCGAGATGCATCGAGGCCCCGCGCTCCCGCCATCCATGCGCCGCTTTCTCACGTGTGACTGTGACGTCGCCGCCGTCTGGCACGCCGACGGCCACCCGGTCCAGGTCGGACGGACCCAGCGGATCGTGCCCCGACGCACCCGACGGCTGGTCGAACACCGCGACGTCGGCTGCCGCGTCTCCGGCTGCGACAGCCACCTGTGGATCGAGGTCCACCACATCATCCACTGGGAAGACCACGGCCTGACCGTCACCGACAACCTCATCTGCCTCTGCGCCCACCACCACCGCCAGCACCACCAAGGCCTCCTCGGCATCATCGGCAACGCCGACGATCCTCACGGCGTGATCTTCACCACCGCCACCGGCCGGGTGCTCGAACCGGCCGGCACACCGATGCAGCCCACCGCCATGCCCACGGTCGCGGCCTACGACGGGCCCACCGGCGAGACCCTCCACAAGCACTGGGTCACCTTCACCAGACGACCGGCGTGCAACCGACAGCGCGACCGAGAACCCGCCGCCTGACGGCGGGCACCCACGGGCACCAACCCACCCAGCGCTGGCTGGGGGTCCTACGCGGCCGGGGCGACCAGGTCGCTCGGGAGGAGCTGCTCGGCGAGGAGCCGGTCGAAGCGGGCCGGGTCGCCGGCGACGAAGCGGCGGCACAGCTCGACGCCCTCGGTGTAGCAGAAGATGTAGGCCCGCCAGGTGGGGTCGCGGATGAAGGCGATCTGCTTCTCGGCCCGGACCTTCGGCAGCAGCAGCCAGCGCTCGGCCCACGCCACCACGTCGTCGGCCGGACGGCCTTCGTCGTGGAGCATCAGGGCGATGTTGCCCCGCGCCTTCGAGACCGACGCCAGGGCGCCCCGCACGGCGGCGGCCTCGTCGGCGTCGTAGCGCAGGCCCAGATCGGCGAAGAGGGGGGCCATCGCCGCCTCGGTGGCCTCGCCCACGAGCGCCTCCAGGGCGGCGTCGGCCAGCCCCTCGGCCAGCAGGCACTGCGGCGTGCCGACGAGGAAGATCGACTCCTCGACCTGGCCCCGGCGGCGCACCAGCCCGACCTCCTTGCGGCAGTGCTCGGTGTGGTGGCCGGGGTAGGCCTCGTGGGCGACGAGGTGGCCCAGCACCAGCGACTGCACCGGCAGGTCGACGTTGATGGCCACCCGGCTGCGGAGGTCGCCCAGGTAGTAGTTGAAGCCCGACCACGGCTTGTCGGTCTCCAGGACCCACTCGACGTGCTCGCCGTCGGGCAGGCCCCACGCCGTGCGAGTGCGCTCGGCGAAGTCGTCGGCCAGCGTGCGGATCGCCTCGTCGAGCCGATCGGGCGGGATGGTGTGGGCCTCGCGCCAGGCGATCACCCGCTCGCGCAGGTCGCCGTCGCCCGGGAGAGCCTCGGCCAGACGGCGGTGGGCGGCGGCCAGGTCGTCCTCGGCGACCGGCTCGGGGCGGACGCCATAGCTCGACTCCACCTCGTCGAGGTAGCCGAGCGGCTCGCCGGCCAGGCTCCGCCCGACGGTGTGGAGCCCGACGACCTGGGCCCGCAGCCAGGCCCGGCGGCGCCCCTCGATGTCGGCGTCGGCGCCCTGGTCGATGTCGGCGACGAGGCGGGCGGCCTCGGCCACGAGCCCCGGCAGCGGGTGGGGCGTGGCCGCGTCGGCCTCGGCCTTCCACGACGGCGGGCCGTAGTAGGCGTCGACCAGGCCGTCGAGGTGTCGCCCCATGTCGAGCCCGAGGCGGACGTACCGCTCGACGACGTCGGGAGCCATCGGCGTCGGCTAGCCGAGCTCGGCGCGGAGGTTGGTGAGGCAGTGCTCCCACGCCTGCGCCGACACCTCGGGGTCGTGGACCTCGGGGCGGGTGTCGTTGAAGAAGGCGTGGTCGACGCCGGCGAAGATCCGGATCTGGGCGTCGACGTCGGCGGCGATCAGGTCGGCCTCCAGCTGCCGAGCCTTGTCGGGCCCGAAGAAGCCGTCCTGCTCGGCGAAGATGCCGCGCACCTTGGCCTGGACGTTCGACCAGTCGGGCTGGGCGTGCTCCCACGGGATCAGCCCGTACCAGGGCACGCAGATCGAGAAGGCGGCCGGGCGCTCGGCCGCCAGCACCAGGGCCAGGCCCCCGCCCATGCAGAAGCCCGTGACGCCGACCCGGTCCGAGCCGGCCCGGCTCGCCACCTCGTCCACGGCGCCGGACATGTCCTTGGCCGCCTGCTGCAGGTTGAGGGCCATGAGGAGCTTGCCGGCCTCGTCGGGCTCGGTGGTGGTGACCCCGCGATAGAGGTCCGGGGCCAGGGCGACGAAGCCCTCGGCCGCGAACCGATCGCACACGTCCTTGATGTGCGGCACCAGGCCCCACCACTCCTGGATGACGAGCAGCCCGAGACCGGCGCCCGCGGCGGGCTTTGCCAGGTAGCCGGAAC
>DATHEV010000715.1:0-3685 GCA_035318405.1 Iamia sp. | reverse complement strand
TTCTCGGCATAGCAACAGGTCGTGGCGTCGACCCCCGTGGTGGCGAGCCCCTCACCGGTCAGGCGGGCCTCGGTGGCGCGGACCTCGGCGCCGGTCTCGACCTCGACGCCGAGGTGGTTGAGCGTGGCCGGGTCACCCTGGCCCTCGATCAGGACCAGCTTGAGGGGCGGATCGGCGATGGCGAAGTTGGCGTAGCCGGGGCGGGTCTTGGCCGGCTCGGCCCCGAACAGCCGGGAGTAGAAGGCGACGGCCTCGTCGATGTTGGAGACGTTGAGGGCGAGCTGGACACGGGACACGGCGATGCTCCTGATACATTCGGATCTGTCGATAGATCGACCCTCGCGAATGGATCGACAGATGTCAATACAGGATGTGGTGGACCCCCCCACGACCGATGACGACGGCGCCGTCTGTTGCTCGTCCCTGCTCGCCGCTCCGCTCCGCGTCGAGGCGGCCGACGAGCTGGCCGCGGCGTTCTCGGCGCTGGCCGACCCCGTGCGCCTCCGGCTGCTGAGCCTCGTGGCCGAAGCCGGCGAGGTCTGCTCGTGCGACCTTCAGGAGCCGCTCGGCAAGTCGCAGCCGACCGTCAGCCACCACACCAAGATCCTCTCCGAAGCCGGCCTCATCACCGGCGAGAAGCGCGGCCGCTGGGTCTGGTGGTCCATCGTCCCCGACCGCCTGGGCCAGCTCCGCGCAGTGCTCGGCAGCTAACGAGGGCGGCTGACTCCGCGACCCCCGAGAGGCGACCTCAGGCCCTGGACGATCCGGGTAGGAGGGTGGCGACGAGGCCGTCGGCGTGGACTTCGACCCAGGCCCTGTCGGTGGGTTCGGCGCCGGTGAGGAGGCGGGCCTCGGGGGCGTTGACGAACGGCAGGGAGGCGGCGCCGACGATCACGTAGTGGACCATGGCAGGATCGATTGGCGCGGCGAGGCCGGCGTCGCGCAGCCGTTGCCAGACGGTCCGGGTGAGGTCGTACATCGGACGGACGTGGCGGTCGACCATCCAGCGCAGGCGGTCGCTGTCCTCGGTGGCCTCGTGCACCATGATCTGGTTGAGCTCGGGGTGAGCGGCGGCGAAGCGGACGAAGCGTCGGACGGCCTCGGCGAACGCCGCGGCCAGCGGGACGGGGTCATCGGAGGGCCGCAGCGACAGATCGGCCATGCCCTCGCCGAGCAGATCGAAGAGGTGGTCGACGGCAGCGGCCCACAGCGCCTCCTTGGAGGCGAAGTGGTAGTTGATCTGGGGCTGATGAGCGTCGATCCGCTGGGCGATCGACCGGGTCGAGGCACCGTCGAAGCCCTTGGCCCCGAACTCGATCAGAGCCGACTCGATCAACCGCTGGCGGATGTCCTCCCGTGTGCGGCGCATGACCTCATGTTATCGTTCGATAACATGAGCACGGACATCCTCCCCCTCGCCACCGAACCGTCGACGCCGCCCACGGACCGGGACATGCTCCCGTCCGAACGTCGGACCTTCGTCCGCACCCACCGCACCTGCGTCTTCGGGACCGCCCGCCGGGCCGACGGCCCGGCCATGTCGATCGTGTACTACGTCCCCACCGACGACGATGAGCTGCTCGTGTCGACCATGCGCGACCGGGGCAAGGCCAAGTCCGTCCAGCGGAACGGGAAGGTCAGCCTCTGCGTCCTCGACGAGCGCTGGCCGTTCAGCTACCTCCAGGTGTACTGCGACGCCACCGTCGACGAGGATCCCGACCTCGTCGTCGACGTGATGATGGCGGTCGCCGGCCGGATGTCCGGCGAGCCGCTGGGCGAAGACGCCCGCCCCTTCGTCGCCGCCATGGCCTCCGAAGAGCAGAGGGTCGTCCTGCGCTGCCGGCCCTACGCCACCTTCGCCCAGCCGCCCCGACACCTCCACAGCAACGACCAGGCCGAGCCGGTCACCCACTGGGTGTCGGCGTCGGTGCCGTGGGACGATCCCGACCCCGCCGGGACGTTGGCCTGAGGCTCACCTCAATGGCGGAACGCGCCGTCGATGAGGGCGTGGAACTGGTGGGGGGTGAGGGCGGTCTGCTGCGAGGCGTCGAGGAGGACGTGTTCGTTGGTGAGGACCGAGAAGAGGTGTGCGAGGGCACGGGCGTCGCCGTCACGAACCTCTCCGGCGTCCTGCCCGGCGCTGATGGTCGAGGCGATCAGCTCCATGGCGTCGTCGAACGGACCGCCGGTGGTCTGGTCGAACTCGGCGAGGACCGACCCGGCGATGGTGGGCCCGCCTCGCAGGTGGGCGAGCAGGTGTCGGAAGTCGGGGTGGCGGCCGAAGAAGGCGATGGTGGCGTCGACGATGGCGTGGAGCGTGGCGAGGGGCGGCTGGCCGGCGGTGGTCTCGGCGGTGAGGACGGCGATGAGCTCGGTGCCGCGACGCAGGAGGGTCGAGGCGAGCAGGTCGTCCTTGTTGTCGAAGAACAGGTAGATGGCGGCGGTGGAGAACCCGGACTCGGCGGCGATGTTGCGCAGTGACCCGCCTTGGGGGCCGTCTCGGCCGAACACCTTCTCGGCGGCGTCGAGGATCTGGTCGCGGTTGGCTTCTCGTCGTGAGGCGCGCCGGGCGGCGCGGCGTTCGTCGACGTCGACCGCTGGTCCGCTCATGCGGCGACTCGGATGGGCACCTGCTGGTTGCGGCGCACCAAGAGGCTCTGGACCCATCGAGGCGGACTCGTCGGGTCGAGGGTGAACGACGTCGTCCGGTCGAGCAGGACGGTGAGCACGGTCAGGGCCTCTTGGCGGGCGAGGGGGGCGCCGACGCAGTGGTGCATGCCGCGCCCGAAGCCCATGTGGTTGCGCAGCGGGCGGCGGTCGAGGTCGATGTCGTCGGGCCGGCGGAACTTGGCGGCGTCGCGGTTGGCGGCGGCGAAGAACAACATGACGGTCGAGCCGGCCGGGATCTCCACGCCGGCCAAGGTCGTGGGTCGAGGGACCGAGCGCAGGAACTGGCGGAACGGTGGCTCGAGACGGAGGACCTCTTCGACGAACGGTCCGATCTGGTCGGGATCCCGGCGCAGCTCGGCCTGCACGCCGGGCTGCTCGGCCAGGATCCGCACGGCGTTGCCCAGCAGGCTCGTGGTCGACTCGCCTCCGGCGCTCAGGAGCGTGTGGAGGATGATCCCCGCCTCGTACGCTCCGAGGTCGCCCGAGTCCACGCCGCGGGCGACCGATCCGAGGATGTCGTCACCGGGGTCGTCAGCGACGAGGGCGAGTTGCTCGGCGATCCACTCCTGGATCGGTCCGACACCGTCGATCAGCGCTTCGAGGCGAGCGAGCGGCAGCGTGGCGCTGAGGAGCTCGGTCGAGTCGAACGCCGCCTGCTTGAGCATCCTCGTGTCGGCGTTCCGGAACCCGATCAGCCGGTTGATGATGGTGAAGGGCACGATGTCGCCGACCTCGGCCATGAAGTCGCCACCGCCGGCGCCGACGAGGCGGTCGACCCCGTCGACTGCGACGTCGGCGATGTCGGGTTCGAGAGCGGTCATCCGCTTCTCGACGAACTCGGGGAACACGATGCCCCGGTGCAGCGCGTGGAGGGGCGCGTCGGCGGTCGCCAGCGTCTGGACGCCGATCTCGCCAAAGGACAGGCGCCGGGGCGTCCCGTCGTCGTCGCGGTGGAGGAGGCAGCGCATGTTCGACGAGAAGTCCTCGGGGCGCGACGCGGCGTCGGCGACGGCGG
>DATHEV010000714.1:0-8896 GCA_035318405.1 Iamia sp. | reverse complement strand
GTCTGGAGCCAGGCCAGCGGCCCGCCGCCGCTGCGGCCCAGCCGGGTGCGGGCCAGGCCCGGGTGGGCGGCCAGCGAGGCCACGGTCGAGCCCGCCGCCCGCAGCCGCCGGTCGAGCTCGAAGGCGAACAGGAGGTTGGCCAGCTTGCTCTCGCCGTAGGCCAGCCAGCGGACGTACCGGCGCCGCTCGTAGGTGAGGTCGTCGAGGTCGATGCCGCCCCACTGGTGCGCCAGGCTGGCCACGGTCACCACCCGCCCGGCCGGTGCCGCGGCCAGCAGGGGGAGCAGCCGCCCCGTCAGGGCGAAGGGCCCGAGGTGGTTGGTGCCGATCTGGAGCTCGAAGCCGTCCTCGGTGCGCCGGAACGGGGTGGCCATGACCCCGGCGTTGTTCACCAGCAGGTCGACGCGGGGGTGGTCGGTGGCCAGCCCGCGGGCGAAGGCCTCCACCGACGCCAGCGAGGCCAGGTCCAGGGGCCGCGCCTCCACCGAGTCGGCCGCACCGGATCCGGCGCGCCGCAACCGGTCGACCGTCGCCGCGCCCCGCCGCTCGTCCCGTGCGGTGAGGACGACGTGGGCGCCGTGGGCGGCCAGCTCGCGAGCCGTGACCGTGCCCAGCCCGCTGGTGGCCCCGGTGACGACCGCGACCCGACCCGTCAGGTCGCCGATGTCCGCCGGTCGCCAGGTCATGGCGCCGGTTCGAGGCCGACGCCCGCCCGGACGGGTCAGCGGCGGATCTTGCCCAGGAGGCGGAGCAGCTCGAGGTAGAGCCAGACCAGGGTGACGACGAGGCCGAGGGCGGCGAACCACTCGAGCTCGCGGGGCGCTCCGGCCCGCTCGGCCCGGTCGATGAAGTCGAAGTCGAGCGTGAGGTTGAGGGCGGCGATGACCACCACGACCAGGCTGAACCCGATGCCGACGGGTCCGGCGCCGTGGATGTAGGGCATGTCCCCGCCGAAGAGCCGCATGACGGCCGTGGCCACGTAGATCAGCATGATGCCGCCGGTGGCGGCGATGATCCCGAGCCGGAAGCGGGGCGTGACCCGGATCCGACCGGTGGCGTAGAGCACCAGCATGATGACGAAGACGCCGATGGTGAGGCCCACGGCCTGGAGCACGATGCCCTCGAAGCGGACCTCGTAGAACTTGGAGATGGCCCCGACGAAGAGGCCCTCGGCCACGGCGTAGAGCGGCGCCGTCACCCGCGCCCAGGCCGGCTTGAAGTAGGTGGCGATCACCAGGACGAAGCCGAGGAGCACGGCGCCGATCATCCACGGCGGGATGCTCACCGAGGTCTCCTCGACGACCTGGCCCTGGGCGTTGACGACGACGTCGGTCGTGGTCTTCACCAGGTTCCAGCCCACGATGCCGACCACGGCGATGATGGCCAGCAGCACGGCCGTGGCCGAGGCCACGCCCTGGCGCCGAAGGGTGGCGCCGGACCCGGACGGGGGCGGCGGGGGCCACGGGGCGCCCGGGACGTTGTCGGCCGCGGGCGGCACCGGGGCGCCGGGCTGGCCGGGCCACGCCGTGGGTGGGCCGGCGGCGGGGCCGAACTTGGCCGGGTCCAGCAACGGGTTGCTCATCCGGCCATCATGCCGCGACGGACCCCCGGATGGGCAGGCGGAATCGTCGCCATGTGCCGGACTACGGTGCCGCGGGGACGACGGGAGGGGATGACCATGCGCCGTGAGATCTACTTCCCGGGGGTCTGGTTCCCGTCCGAGGTCATCCAGGCGTGCGCCGCGACGCTCGACTCCCTGCGGACGCCCACGTCCTCGCTGCCGGACGAGGCGCCCCTCCGGTACGAACGTCTTTCGATCGACCTGCTCCACGAGGGCTTGCAGCTCGACGGGTTCGACGTCTGGCGGGAGCGATACGACCGCGAGGTGCTCGGCGCCGCACTCACCGTCGTGCTGCCGGCGGTCGGGCGGTACGCCAGCGAGCGCCCTGATCGGGTGGTGGTCGAGCTCGACTACACCCTCGACGGAGGCCCGGCGGGCACCGTGGTGGCCGTCACCGCCGAGACCGAGGCGACCGTCGAGCGGGTGCTGGCCCTGTTCCGGGCCACGACGGGGCCGCTGCCCATCCAGCCCACGAGCGCGGCAGTGCGCGTCTCGAGCCCGGTGGTGTTCGTGGGCCATGGGCCCGATCCGGCCTGGCGGGAGCTCACGGACCACCTGCGAGACCACCACGGGTACGCGGTCCAGACCTTCGAGTCGGGTTCGCGGGCAGGGCACACGGTCCGCGACGTCCTCGACGGCCTCCTGACCACGTCCTCGTTCGCCCTCCTGGTGATGGCGGGCGACGACCTGACTGCCGAGGGCGACCTGCGCGCCCGGCAGAACGTCATCCACGAGATCGGCCTCTTCCAGGGCCGGCTCGGATGGAACCGGGCCGTCGTCGTCTGCGAGGAGGGCATCGAGCTGTTCAGCAACATCGACGGGGTGCAGCAGATTCGCCATCGGGCGGGAAGCATCCGCGAGTGCTTCGGCGATGTCGTCGCCGTGCTGAGGCGCGAGTTCGGCATGCCCTCCGGCTAGTCGTCAGCCGGTGGCGACGGTGTCGGCGGCCCAGGCCTTGAGCCGCTTGTAGTCGACCTTGCCGTTCGGAGCCCGGCCGATGGTGGCGATCGGCAGCACCCGCTTGGGGGCCTTGTAGCTGGCCAGCCGGCCCTTCACGTGGGCGATGACGTCGGCCTCGTCGAGGGTGGCGTCGGGGACCAGCTCGACGACCCCGGTGATGGCCTCGCCGAACTTCTCGTCGGGCAGGCCCACGGCCACGGCGTCGGCGATCGAGGGGTGGAGCTTGAGGATCTCCTCCACCTCCTCGGGGAAGACCTTCTCGCCGCCGGTGTTGATGCAGACCGACCCGCGACCCAGCAGGGTGATGGAGCCGTCCGCCTCGACCTGGGCGAAGTCGCCGGGCACCGAGTAGCGCTTGCCGTCGACGATGAGGAAGGTGGCGGCGGTCTTGGCCTCGTCCTTGTAGTACCCGATGGGCTGGAAGCCGCCGACGGCGACCCGGCCGATCTCGCCCGAGCCGGGCTCGACGTCCTTGCCGTCCTCGTCGAGCACGCGGGTGTTCTCGCCCACGGTGAACTTGGCCGTCTTGACCTCGGCCCCGGCGGCGCTGACCGACTGGCCCATGCCGACGGCCTCCGACGAGCTGAAGGCGTCGATGATCATCGCCGTCTTGGCGTAGCCGAGCAGCTCCTGCTTCACCGGCTCGGAGAACATCACGCCGGAGGAGGTGATGGCCACGAGCGACGCCAGCGACCAGCGGTCGGGGCTAGCCGCCAGCGTGCGGTTGATGGGCTTGGCGAAGGCGTCGCCGACGATGGCGATGAGGGCCACGCCCTCGCGGTCGATGGTGTCGAGCAGCTCGGGGACGTCGAGGTTGCGGGACTCGAGGGTGACGCAGCAGCCGCCGGCCGACAGGGTGATCAGCTGGGTGAAGCAGCCGGTGCCGTGCATGAGCGGGCACGCCGGGAGGCCGACCATGCCGGGCTGGGTGACCCGCGCCCGGATGCTGTCGAGATCCGGATCGCCCTCCCGGTACGAGGTGTCGACGGCTGCGCCGACGATGTTGCGGAACAGGTCGTCCTGGCGCCACATCACGCCCTTGGGCATGCCGGTCGTGCCGCCCGTGTACAGCATGTAGAGGTGGTCGCCGCTGCGGCCCCACGGCGGGATGACCCGCTCGGGGTGGCCGGTGGCGGCGGCCTCGTAGGGCGTGGCCCAGTCGGGGCAGGGGCCCGAGCCGTCGTCGACCCAGAGCCACAGGCGCACCTGCGGCACCCGGTCCCGGATCCGCTCGATCGTGTCGACGAACGAGCCGTGGAAGACGACGGCGACGGCGTCGGCGTTGTCCCAGAGGTAGACGAGCTCGTCGTCGGCGTAGCGGTAGTTGGTGTTGAGCGGGGCCAGCCCGGCCTTCCAGGCGCCGTACACCGACTCCAGGTACTCCGGGCCGTTGTAGAGGTACTGGGCCACCTTGTCCTGCTCGACGACCCCCGACTCGAGAAGGGCGTGGGCCACGCCGTTGGCCCGCTCGTCGAACTGCGTCCAGGTGTACCGCCGGTCGCCCTGGACCTGGGCCGGGGCGTCGGGGATCTGCTCGGCGACGACCTCCCAGACGTCGGCGAAGTTCCATCCGTTCTTGGCCATCGGGCGAGCATACGAGGACCCTGCGGCTCGCGCCTGACCCGCTGGTCAAGGGCCTGCCAGACTCCCGATCGTGGACTTCGACGTGCCCCCGGACGACGATCACCGCCGCACCGAGGTGCGCGCCTGGCTGGAGGCCCACCCGTCGGTGTCGGGGGCCGAGCTGGCGGCGGCGGGCTACGTGGCGCCCCACTGGCCCCGGCCCTACGGCCTCGACGCCGACCCCATCGAGCAGATCGTGATCGACGAGGAGCTGCGCCGGGCGAAGGTCCGGCGGCCGGCCAACGTGATCGGCATCGGGTGGGCGGGGCCGACCCTGATCCACGCCGGCACCGAGGAGCAGAAGGCCCGCTGGCTGCCACGCCTCCTCTCGGGCGAGGAGATCTGGTGCCAGCTGTTCAGCGAGCCGGAGGCCGGCAGCGATCTGGCGTCGCTCACGACCCGGGCGACCCGGGACGGTGACGAGTGGATCATCGAGGGCCAGAAGGTGTGGACCTCGATGGCCCAGTTCGCCCGCTGGGGGATCCTGATCGCCCGGACCAACCCGGACGCGTCCAAGCAGAAGGGCATCTCGTACTTCGTCTGCGACATGGAGGCCCCCGGCATCGAGATCCGGCCCCTGATCGAGATGACCGGCGGCCACACGTTCAACGAGGTCTTCCTCGACGGCGTGCGGCTGCCCGCCGACCACCTCGTCGGTGAGGTCGACCAGGGCTGGAGCCTGGCCAAGGTCACCCTGGGCAACGAGCGGGTGTCGCTGTCCTCCGGTGGTGCCCTGTGGGGCATGGGGCCGCAGGCGAGCGACCTGCTCGACATCGTGCGGGCCGCCGGTGGCACCACCGACCCGCACCTCCGCCAGCGGCTGGCCCGGCTCCACATCGAGTCCGAGATCCTCCGCCTGATCCGCCTCCGCACCGTCACCGCCGCCATCAAGGGCGAGCCGCCCGGTCCCGAGGCGTCGATCCGCAAGGTGCTGGCCGACGAGCACGGCCAAGCCGTGATGGGCCTGGCCAAGGACCTGGCCGGCGCCGACGGCCTGCTGACCTCGTCGGGCCCGTGCGGCGTGGCCGACCCGACCTGGCACTTCGGCTATCTCTTCGCCCCTGCCCTCACCATCGGCGGTGGCACCGGCGAGGTCCAGCGCACCATCCTCGGCGAGAAGATCCTCGGCCTCCCCCCGGAGCCGGCGATCACCTGACGGCCGGTCACTCGGTGCCTGGCACCGAGTGGTCGATCAGTCGGTGAGGGTGAGGGCCGGGGCCTCGGCGGTGTCGCGGTCGACGAGGACGGGCTCGGCCGGGCGCCGCATGGCCCGCTGGCCCCAGGCGGCCGCCCCGAGGCAGGCCAGGCCGCCGACGGCGACGCCGGCCCGGGGGCCGAAGGCGTCGATGATCAGCCCCACCGTCGGGCCGCCGATCGGCGTGCTGCCCAGGAACACCATGGCCTGGAGGGCGAGGACCCGTCCCCGGTACTCGGGGGCGGCCCGCATCTGGACGATTGCCGTCGACGTGGTCATGAAGGCGATCGAGGCGACACCGAGGAGGATCGCCGCCGGGAAGCTGGCCCAGAGGGTGGGGGCGAGGGCGAGCAGCAGCATGGTCACGCCGAACCCGGCGGCGGACACGACGATCTGGTGGCCGTCGACCTCGGTACGCCGGGCGGTCCACAGCGCGCCGCCCATCGAGCCGAGGCTGAGGATCGAGAAGAGCAGGGTGAAGGTGCCCTCGCCGCCGCCGAGCGGGCCCGTCACCAGCAGCGGGATCGTCACCTGGAAGTTGAAGGCGAAGGTCCCGACGGCGGCCATCATCACCAGCGGCACGAACAGGTCGGGCTGGGAGCGGACGTAGCGCAGGCCCTCGGCCACCTGGCCCTTCGCCTTGGCGGTCGGCGTCGAGGGGTTGAGCTCCTCGGAGCGCATCAGCAGCAGGCCGTAGATCACGGCGATGTAGCTGAGACCGTCGACCAGGAAGGCCCAGCCGAAGCCCACCGTGACCACCAGCAGGCCGGCGGCGGCGGGCCCGACGATGCGGGATCCGGTCATCACCGTGCTGTTGAGGCTGATGGCGTTGGTCACCATCTCCTTGGGGACCATCTCGACCACGAAGGCCCGCCGCGCCGGGTTGTCGAAGGCGGTGATGATGCCCTGGACGAAGGCGAGGGCGTAGATGACGGCGATGGTGGCGTGGCCGCTGAAGACGATGGCGGCGAACGCCAGCGACTGGACCATGGCCAGCGTCTGCATGCGGATCAGCAGCTTCCGCTTGTCGCTGCGGTCGGCGATGCTGCCGGCCCAGGCGCCGAGGACGAGCACGGGGCCGAACTGGAAGGCGGTGAGGAGGCCGATGGCCACCCCGGAGTCGGTCAGCTTCAGGACCAGGAGGGTCTGGGCGACCATGGTGAGCCAGGTGCCCGTCTGGGAGACGAGCTGGCCCGAGAAGAACAGGCGGAAGTTGCGGACGTGGAGGGAGCGGAAGGTGTCTCGGGCGGCGGTGCCCAGCTTGTCGGTCATGCAGGTTCTCGTGTCGGTGTCGTGATGGGAGCGGGGGCGTGGGGGGTTCAGGCCTCGTCGGTGGTGAGCGCCTCGAGGAGGGGGAGGACGGCGACCAGCTGGTCGGCCTCCTCGGGGGTGAGGGTGGCCAACCGGGTGGTCAGCCAGGCCTCGCGCTGGCGGCGGATGGACTCCAGGGCGGCCCGGCCCGTGGGCGTCAGCTGGGCCCGGTGGACGCGGCGGTCGTCGGGGTCGGCGATCTTCTCGACCAGGCCCTCGCCGATCAGGGTGGCCACCGCCTTGGTGATGGTGGGCGGGGCGACCCGCTCGGCCTGCGCCAGGTCGCCGAACGTGGTCGGGCCCTGGCGTTCGAGGGTGACCATGATGCCGATCTGGGTGAGGCTGTGGCCGAGCGTCGACTCCTGACGCATGCGCCGGGACAGGCGGCCGACGGCGAGCCGCAGGCTGGCGGCGGTCTCGGTCAGCGGGGGAGCCGTGGTGGTCGTCGGCGAGGTCATCAGTTCACCAAACTAACGATCTTCCCCGAACATTCCCCCTCGGTTTCCGGTCGCACATGTCACCACCGCTAACTTCACGCCGTGGCCAAGAAGGACCAGAGCTCCCCGTTCCTGCGCAAGGGGGACCAGGTGGTGCTCACCACCGACCTGCGCGAGGTCCCCGAAGGCACCAAGGGCAAGGTCGTCCTGGTCGTCGGGCTGAGCTGGATCCGCTACTGGGTCTCGTTCGAGAACGGCGTGGCCGTCGGGTCGATCAACCGCAAGCAGCTGGCCACCCCGGCCGAGTGGACGCGGCGGCTCGAGCGGGGCGACGAGCCCGAGGGCGATGCCGCCGAGGCCGGAGCCGACGACGAGGCCGCCGGCGACGACGATGGCGGGGGCTACACCCACGCCGGTGTGCTCGTCCCCCAGCTGCTGATCGACCGGGCCAAGGCCGCCCGCGAGCGCCTCGGCGCGGCGTAGACCGTCTAGACCTACGCGCAGAGGGCCGGGTCGCGGCGGACATCTCCTCGGCAGGGCCTCGGAGAGCAGGGCACTGTGCTTCGGGGTCGCCTCGCCTGGCGGCTCGGCTCCTAGAGCACCCGGGTCGCGTACTCGGGGCTGGCCAGGATGGCCGCCACCAGGTCCTCCTCGGACCCTCCGGCGATGATCGCCACGGCGGCCGCGACTGCGCTGGCGGGCCCCACCTGCCGCAGCATCCCGTAGCGGATGAGCACGGCGGCGACGCGGTCAGCGGCCGTGGCCTTGTACTCGGCGGAGCCGGAGAACAGCAGGACCATGCGGCCGCGACCCTGGCCCCGCTGGAGCTCGCCGGACCAGTAGGTGAGGTCGTCCGCCGAGGGCGGGCGCTCGAGGACCAGCTCGTAGACCTTGGTGATGAAGGCGATGTCGCCGAGCGTGCCGTAGAGGGCGCGGAACTCGGCGTTCTGGGCGACGAAGCTGGCCATCTGGTTGATGGTCCTCCGGCCGGAGCGGACCTCGCCCTCCCAGTACTGGAGGCCGGCGGTGTCGGGATGGCGGAGGTAGATGGCCTCGTAGAGCCGGACGACGGGGCCGAGGGTGCCGTCCCAGTACGGCGCCGTGCGGAGCGACTCGACCAGCTCGGGGGCGGTCTGGGTGCCGTTCTCGAGGGCCTCGCGCCAGGCCGTCAGCTCGGCGGCGGTGGGCTCGCGCCCGGCGAGGTCGAGGTGCTGCTGGCGGGTGAAGTCGTCGGCCGAGGCGAAGGGGGCCCACGGGGCGATCGGCGTGATGGCGCCGCTGGCGGCCGACTCGGGGCCGGTGCCGACGACGTTGATCGCTGCCACGGTGAAGGTGTAGGCGGTGCCGTTGGTGAGGCCGGTGACGGTCTGGGTCGTGGCCGTGCTGGCGAACGTCGCGGCCGTCTGGGCGACACCGCCGATCCGCGGGGTGACCCGATAGCCGGTGATCGGCGAGCCGCCGTTCGAGGCGGGGACGATCCAGGCGACGGTGGCCTGGGCCTGGCCCCGCAGGGCGGCCGCGTTCGTGGGTGCGCCGGGGACCGTCGCGGGGGTGACGGCGGCGCTGGCGGCGCTGGCGGCGCTGGCCGGTCCGGTGCCGACGGCGTTGGTGGCGGCGACGGTGAACGTGTAGGCGGTGCCGTTGGTGAGGCCGGTCACGGTCTGGCTGGTGGCGGTGCCGGTGAAGGTCTGGGCGGTCTGGGCCGCGGCCCCGATGTACGGCGTCACGGTGTAGCCGGTGACCGCCGAA
>DATHEV010000713.1:0-2626 GCA_035318405.1 Iamia sp. | reverse complement strand
CCTCACCCGGGGGCGATGGCCCAGCACTCGACCTCGACACGGCAGTCGAACGGGAGGGCGGCGACGGCGACGCAGGACCGCGCCGGGCGGGGCTCGGCGAAGGTGGCGACCCAGCGCTCGTTGAGCACCGGGTAGTCGGCCATGTCGGTGAGGAAGACGGTGGTCTTCACCACGTCGGCCAGCGAGGCCCCGGCCTCGGCCAGCCGGTCGACCACGTTGGCCAGCACGCCGTCGACCTGCTCGGCGAAGGGCCTGTCGTGGAGGAAGGCCCCGTCGCGCAGGGGGACCTGGCCGGACACGGCGATCCACCCCCCGGCGGTGACCACGGGCGTGTACGGAGCGGTGCTCATCGGTGCGCCTCCAGGTCTCGGCACCAGTTCAGGTCGTGGCCGCCGGACCAGCCCCGATGAGCGGCGGCTTCGCCGCCAAAGAGACGACTGTGCTGTCTGATTGGCTCGCTGCGCTCGCTCATGTCCTCAACGTACGCCCACGGGGAGGTCGGTGGGGGCGCCGGCGGCGAGCCAGGCGGCGGCGGCCACGGCGACGAAGACGGCGTCGGTGCCGTTGACCGGCGGGCCGGTGCCGGGCTCGACCTCGACCACGACCAGCGGCATCTCGGACGCCTTGAGGATCCCGAACGAGCGGATGGTGAGGTCCTCGACGACGCCGTCGGCGGTGACGGCCAGGCCCTCGCTCCGGACCCACGACAGGGCCTGGTGGGCGGCACCGGCGCAGTAGCTGCGGAGCACGACCTCGTCGAGCGGGTCGCCCGCCGCCACCCGGATCCGGATCGTGCCGTCGGTGTCGATGGCCGCCTCGGCCTCGCCCCCGTCGGGCCCCACCACCGGGCGCAGGCCGCGGACGGCCGCCAGCAGCATCTCGGCCTCGGCCCACACCGCGGCCCGCAGGCCCGGGTCGGTGGGCGGGCCCGGGGCGTCGACCTCCTCGACCACCAGGTCGGGGGCGACCCGGGCGACGGCTGCGGCCACACCCGTGGTGGCCACCATCCGGAGGATGCCGCGGCCCATGCCGTCCACGCCGCCGGCGACCGGCGGGCGCTTCGGGCCCAGCCGCACCACGTCCTCGCGGGCCAGCAGCACCCGCACCGGCCGGCCGTGGCGATCGGCGAGCCTCCGGGCCGCCGAGGCGACCGGCGACGAGCGCTTGCCCCCGAAGGCGCCCCCGTTGACCAGCGGTCCGACCGGGTCGGCGCCCGGGGCGGACCAGGCCGCGTCGGGCTCGAGGTAGGCAGGCTCGACCCAGCAGGTCCGGAGGGCGGCGGCCCAGTCGCCCGCCGGCAGGGCGAGCGGGGGCACGGGGTCGACGGTGGTGCGTCGGCCCTGGACCTTGCCGGCCTGACGCCGGGCGTCGGCGAGCGTCTCGGCCACGATCCAGTCACCGCGGCCGTCGGGCACCGCCACCAGGGCATCCGCCGGGGCGCTGTCGTCGGCGAACCCGCCCCGGCCCAGGGCCACGTCGGGCCCGACCGCCTGCGGGGCGTGGCCCTCGATGCCGGCTCGCCGGGCAGCGGCGTCGAGGTCCCGCTCGGCCGAGGACGATGCGCTCGACGGCGTGGTCGGCGCCGCGACCAGGGCGTAGGCGTCGTGGATCGGGCGCCAGCCGGTGCAGCGGCAGAGGTGGGCGGCGAGGGCGCGGTCGATGCCGGCCCCGTCGTCGGCGGCCACGCCCTTGGCCCGTGCGCCCTCGAGCCGGCAGATGATCCCCGGCGTGCAGAAGCCGCACTGGCTGGCGCCGGTGGCGGCGAAGGCCTCGGCCCACTCGGCCGCCACCGCCGGGTCGAGCCCGTCGACGGTGGTGATGCGGCGGCCGGCCACCCGGCGGAGCGGTGTCACGCAGGCGACCCGGGGCGACCCGTCGACCAGCACCGTGCAGCACCCGCACTGGCCCTGGGGCGAGCAGCCGTCCTTGGCCGACCGCACCCCGAGGTGGTCGCGCAGGGCGTCGAGCAGGGTGATGCCGTCGTCGTCGACCTCGACCGGGCGGCCGTCGACCTCGAGGCGCACGACTCCGACCGGCGGTCGGGACGAGGGGGCGGGATCGGTCACCGTCACCCCTCGACCCTACGAGCGCGATGCCCCGGTTCTGTCAATCCCCATGCGCCTCAGAGGTACACGGGGATTGACAGATCGGCTCCTAGGCCGTCAGGCGGGCGAGGGCCTCGGCCAGCTCGTCGGTGTCGTAGATGACGTCGAGCCGCTCGGCGACGGTGCCGTCGGCGGCCACCAGGAAGAGGCACGGCTCGTAGGGGAGCTTCCAGGCCATCACGGCCGGGGCGAGCGTGGCCTCGGGGCCCTCGGCCTCGACCTCGTCGGCCGAGGCGAACACCTCGACGTGGACGAAGGTGACGTCCGGGGTGTCCGCCTGGGCGGCGACGAAGATGTCGAGCACCGGCCCGCAGATGGCGGTCTGGCAGAAGGCGGGCGTCGAGACCAGCACGGCCAGCGGCTCGGCGCCGAGTGCGGTCTCGAGGTCGACCTCGTGGAGCGGGCACGGCGGGTCCTGGGTGCAGATCGGATCGACGCCCCGGTCCTCGGCCACTGTCGGCGTGGGGGTCGGCGGCAGCGGTTGCCCCGGCCGGGGGATCACGATGCTGCTGGGATCGGAG
>DATHEV010000712.1:0-2586 GCA_035318405.1 Iamia sp. | reverse complement strand
AGGTCGCACAGCTCGTGATGGCGCCGACCCCGAGGCTGGTGGCCACGTTGTCGAACGGGAGCCGGATCTCGGTGACGGCCACGCCGTGGTCGCCGGCGAGCCGCACGGGCTCGGCGTCCGCCGGATCCTCGGCGTCCGGGTGCAGCCGGAGGTGGTGCCCCGACGCCCGGGCCCGGACGAGGTAGGAGCCGTCCGCCAGACCGGTGAGCGTGTAGCCGTCGCCGGTCGCCTGGGTCGCGGTGGCCGCCACGACCCCGGTGTCCGGCACCACGGCCTCGACGACCGCGCCGAGCAGGGGCCCGTCGTCGGATGCGGACGTGACCAGGCCCTCGATGGTGCCGGGCGCGATCGTGTCCGCCGCCGGTGGATCCGGCTCGGGCTCGTCGGCATCGGCCTCGGGCGGGTCGGCCGGCACGGTCCGGCGGGCGGCGCTCGTCGTGGTCGTCCCCTGCGCCTGCTGGCCGACCGCACGCTCGTCGTCCCCACCGGCGACCACGAGCACCACCACCACCCCGATGACGACCACGGCGGCCAGGACGCCGAGGAGCACGAGGAGTGGACGTCGCCCGTCTCGCATCGCTCGATCTCCTCCGTCGACGCCGCCCCGCCGCCATCGGCAGCCCGCACCGCCTCATGAGCCCTCCCCGCCGATGGGGGTGGTCCGGGTGTTGGTCCCGACGGCCCGCACGGCGAGAGCCTCCGCTCACGCTCGACGGCTCCGGTCACCGGATCCCCGGGAAGTGGGTCTGTTCGCCGGCGAGGTGGGCCAGGACGAGCGGGAGGACACCACGGAGATCGTCGAGGAGGGTGGCGTCGCTCACGATGCGGGGGTCGGTGGCACCGAGCTCATCGAGGGCGGCCCGGTGCGTCCGGGCGCCGGCGGCATCGAGCCACCAGCCGCGGGGGTGGAACCACCCCGACGCGTCCCCCGCCGTCACCGCCAGTCGATGAGCGGCCGGCCATCGTCCGGGTCGCGAGTGCGCATCCACTCGTCCCCCTCCACCAGGCCGACCTCCCGGAGCCGAGCGACGAAGTCGGCGAAGTCGAAGGGGTTGACGACGCGGCGGACGTCATCCGGCAGGGTGGCGTAGAGCTCGTCCTCGGTCATGAACCCGTCCCGCACCGCCTCCTTGAGCCGCAGGCGCAGGAGGAGGCGTCGATCGCCCGCCCGGAGCTCGACCTTCTCGACGTCGAGGACCGTCGGGATCACGACCGTCGCCATCCCGATGGCGACCTCGCCGAAGCCGCGCTGGACGAGGGAGGCGGCCACCACGGCGCTCAGCACTGCCGTCCGGACGCCCTGGCCGGCGAGGCCGACCCGCCACTGGCCCACCCGGAACCCGTAGGCGTCGGCCGGGACCTCACCGTCCGTCGGTCGGCCGAGTCGTCCGATCTCGTCGGCCACCTCGTCGGTGATCGGATCGTCGCCGTCGAGCCCGAGCAGCCCACAGACGCGCCCGACGTCCTCGACCGCCAGCTCGCTCCCGTCGACGCCCGCGGCGGCGAGCAGCACGTCGAGATGGTCCTTGCTCACAGGTAGCCCTCCAACCCGTCGAGATCCGTGAACGATTCTGTCGCCAGCAGGTGGGTGACGACGACCCGAACCCAGGTCCCCTCGCGCTCGGCGAGGTCGGGATCGTCGACCACCTCGACGCCGGGGGTCGTCTCCAGCTGGAAGCGCAGGAGGCTGGCCGACACCTCGTCCCCGATGTACAGCCACCGGACCGACGAGCCCTCCGGGGCCAGGATCAGTCCGTGGACCGCGTGGGTGTCCCTGTCGGCGATGGCGATGTGGGTCGTGCCGATGCGCCTTGCGTCGCGCGACCACGGGCCGACGAAGTGATCCAGGGCCACGTCGACCAGCATCACGACCTCCGTCTGGTCGGCGAGGGTGTCCCACCAGCCCGTCGACCACCCTCGGTCGGCCAGGCAGCTCACGCCGACGATGGACAGGGCCGGACCCCGACCCTGCCACTCCCCGACCAGGTCGGTCGCCGCCTCGGGGGTGGCGAGGGGCGAGTGGAGGACGACATCCTCGCCCTCGTCGTCTCCGATCAGGCGCACGTCGACCCGGGCCCGACGCTCGGCGACGAGCTGCGCCGCCTCCTCCGCCGGCCACCGGTAGAGCCGGGCCAGCCGCGTCGACAGGCGGGCGTCGAGGACCAGGGTCGGCTGCCCGCCGATGACGTGGCCCTCGCGGTGGGCGACGATCTCGGACGGAGCAACAGGAAGGAGGCGGGCGCCCCAGGGCTTCGGCGCGTGGTGCATGCGCACCCCGGCGATGGTCGCCGCGGCCAGGGCCCGATCGTCGGGGGCTCCCTCCATGGCGTCCGCCCGCAGGCCGAGATCCGGTCGGAGGGCGATGGCCCGGGCCACCAGCTCCTTGGTCCCCTCCTGGTGGCCGTCGTACGGCAGGACGGTGGCGCCGGCCGTCCTCAGCCCCGCCGCCACCGCGTCATAGGCGGCGGCCTCCCACGCGGCCCACGCCTCGTCCCAGCCGTCCTCCGCGGTGCCGTCGGCGTCGCCCCGCTCGTCAGCCACCAGGGCGCCGTCCTCCCCGCGCTGCCGCACGAGGTCGTCTGCGTC
>DATHEV010000711.1:0-5920 GCA_035318405.1 Iamia sp. | reverse complement strand
CTTCCGGGGGGTCGACACCTTCACCTACGCCGCCAGCGACGGCCGCCTGAGTGCCCACCCGGTGCTCGTCGAGCTGCACGTGACCTCGCGGATCGATGCCTTCATCGACGGCGCCCACCGCGACCTCCTCGGGCGCCCCGCCACCGAGACGGAGATCCAGCAGTGGGTCCTCCTCATCGAGGGCGGGACCGAGACCCGGACGACCTTCGTGCGGACGCTCGCCCTGCGCCCCGAGCACGCGGCCATCATCGTGAACCGGACCTTCCTCACCTACCTGGGCCGGCCGGCCACGGCCACCGAGACGACGCACTGGACCGACCAGGTCATGGGCGGCCTGACCGTGGGCGACCTGCCGCTGAAGGTCCTCGTCATGCAGAACGGCGTGATCCGCTCGGCCGCCACCAAGCCGGCGATGGTCGACGCCGTCTACGAGGCCATCCTGGATCGGACGCCGACCGCCGACGAGCGCGCCCGTGGCGTCCGGGCCCTCCAGCGGGGTGAGCCCCTCGAGGGCATCGCCCGCACGCAGCACGGCTCGACGGCCGGCCGGGCCCGGCGCATCATCATGCAGTTCGAAGAGGTGCTGGGTCGTGCGCCCACCGCCAACGAGATGTCGCTCTGGCAGGCCCGCCTGTCCACCAAGGACGAGCTCGATCTGGCCATCGCCCTGGCCGCCAGCGACGAGTACCTCGCCGCCGTCGCCGGGCCGTAGCTCCTAGGGCACGAGCACGACCCGGCCGAAGGCCTTCCGGGCCTCGACGTGGGCGTGGGCCGCGGCCGCCTCGGCCAGCGGGTAGGTCGAGTCGACCACGACCTCCAGCTCGCCGGCGGCCACCAGGCCGAGCAGACGCTCGATGTTGTCGCCGGCCCGGCGCCCGGTGGCCAGCTCGGCGCCCAGGAACACGCCCTGGACCGACTGGTTGCCGATCATCAGGGCCGAGACGTCGACGGGCTGGGGGTCGCGGCCAGCGTTGCCGACGTAGGAGATCCGGCCCCGGTAGGCGAGCGACCGGATGCTGGCGGGGAGGGTGGTGCCGACCGAGTCGACCACCAGGTCGACGCCGCGGCCGTCGGTGAGGCGGCGGACGGCGGCCACCAGGTCGTCGTCGCGGTAGTTGATGCCGTGGTCGAGGCCGTAGGCGTCCAACCGGGACAGGCGGTCGTCGCTCGAGGCGGTGGCCAGCACGGTGGCGCCGGCCCGCTTGGCCAGCTGGATGGCGGCCAGGCCCACACCCCCGGCACCCGCCTGGACCAGCACCGTCTCGCCCTCGCGGAGGTGGCCGAACTCGAACAGGCAGTCGTCGGCCGTGCCGAAGGCGATGGGCACGCAGGCGGCGGTGGTGACGTCGACCCCCTCGGGCACGAGCCACGTCGCCCGGGCGGGGACGACGACGAGCTCGGCGTGGGAGCCGTGGGCCATGGTGGCCACGACCCGCTGGCCGACCTCGCGGTCGGTCACGGCGGCGCCGACGGCCTCGATGGTGCCGCCGCACTGGTAGCCCACGATGTGCGGGTGGGCCGGCATGTCGCCGCCCAGCCGGTTGAGCGTGTCGCCCCCCTCGATGCTGATGGCCTCGACCCGGATGAGCACGCCCTTGGGCGTGAGCGCGGGGTCGGGGACCTCGGCCAGGTGGAGGACCTCGGGGGGACCGGTCTCGTCGTACACGGCGGCGCGCATCCCGGGACCGTATCGGCGTCGACGAGCCGGCAGACTGGGGCCATGGCTTCCGGCCACAGCCACACGCCTGCTCCCGAGCACCACGTGCACCACCACCATCCGTCGCCCGAGGCGCATCGCGAGAGCGTCGAGGTCGCGCTCACCGCCCTGCGCGATGCCGGGGGGCGGATCACCGACGGGCGCCGGGCCATCGTCACCGCCGTCCTGGCCGGCGACGACCACCACGTCACCGTGGACGAGCTGGCCGCCGAGCTGCGCACCGCCCACCCCGCCCTGGCCCTGTCGACGATCTACCGGACGCTCGAGACGCTGGAGGAGCTGGACATCGTGGCCCGGGTCGACCTCGGCCAGGGCCGGGCCGTCTACCACCCGATCGACCACGCCCACCACCACCTCGTCTGCTCCACGTGTGGCGCCGTCGAGGAGGTGCCCGACGAGGCCATGGCCCCCCTCGCCGCCGACCTCGAGACGAGGGTCGGCTTCGCCCTCTCCCGCCAGCAGCTCACCCTCACCGGCACCTGCCGCCGCTGCCGCCAGTAGCCCCGCCCGTCGGAGCCCCGGTGACCTCGAACCGGGCTGAGCACCGCCCGCCCGAAGGGCCCCCGGTGCGGTGCCGGGTTCGGAGAGCACCCCGGCAACCCACCTCTGACACCCACCCCCGACGGTTCCCGCCGACGGACGTGAGGTCCCAGCTCCAGGGATCGACCAGGACGGCAGTCGATCAGAGTGCCAACTGCCGACCCGGACGAACCAGCCCCTGGGCGAATTGGTGGCGGCTGCCGCCGCGACGAGACCCGTGGCAAGAGCCCGCCACCCGTTCGCCCGTGGGCGAGCGCCCACGACCGAGCCCGCCGGACCAACCGAGGCCGCGCGTGAACCCGTCTCACGACCCGCGGCGAGCCAACGACGCGCGCCCAGCACGACCCTTCACCACGTAATCATTTACAGGTGAATGGTTCGGGCGTATGGTGCCGGGCATGCAGCCGGTGACGCCCTGGACCCCGCTGGGACGCTCGATCGGCCGGACCCACAAGATGGTGCGGGCCTGGGGCGACCGTGAGCTGGCGGCGCTCGACTCCTCGGTCACCGAGTGGATCGTCCTGTTCCACATCGGCTCGGCCCCCGCTCCCGGCGCCAGCCAGACCCAGATCGCCCGGTACTCGGAGATGGGCGGCCCGGCCCTCGTCCGCCACATCGACCGGCTCGAGGCCGAGGGCATCGTCACCCGCACCCGCGACACCACCGACCGCCGGATCATCCGCCTCGCCCTCACCGATGCCGGCCACGAGCGGCTGGAGGCCCTGCGCCGGGTGATGGCCCGGTGCGACGAGGCGATGCGGTCCGTCCTCGACGACGGCGAGGCCGAGGTCCTCCAGGGCGCCCTCGACAAGGTCTTCGCCTTCGCCCTGGCCGAGCTGCACGCCGGCGATCCCTCGGCCTTCCCCTCCGACCCTCCGCCCGGCTTCGCCACGTCCCCCTTTGCCCCGATCACCAGGAGCACGTCATGACCGCCACCGCACCGGCGTCGTCGCCCGCCGCCACCGACGGCGCCCCGCCCGCCATCGTCACCCGGGGGCTGACCAAGGTCTACCCGGGCGACGTCCGGGCCGTCGACGCCCTCGACCTCACCGTCGCCCGGGGCGAGATCTTCGGCCTGCTCGGTCCCAACGGGGCGGGCAAGACCACCACCGCCGGGATGCTCACCACCCGGGTCATCCCCACCGCCGGCACCGCCCACGTCGGCGGGGTCGACGTGGTGGCGGCACCTGCCGCGGCCAAGCGCCTCATCGGCGTGGTGCCCCAGACCAACACCCTGGACCGCTCGCTCACGGTGTGGGAGAACCTCTACTTCCACGGCCGCTTCTTCGGCATGGGGGCCAAGCTGGCCAAGGCGGAGGCCACCCGCCTGCTGGGCCAGTTCCGTCTGGCCGAGCGGGCCGAGGCGCCGGTGATGGCGCTCTCCGGTGGCATGGCCCAGCGGCTGATGGTGGCCCGGGCGGTGATGCACCGGCCGTCGGTCCTGTTCCTCGACGAGCCCACCGCCGGGCTCGACCCGCAGAGCCGCATCGCCCTGTGGGAGATCCTCGACGAGCTCCACGTCGACGGTCAGACCATCCTCCTCACCACGCACTACATGGAGGAGGCCGACCAGCTCTGCGACCGGGTCGCCATCATCGACCAGGGCCGCATCGTCGCCGACGACACGCCGGCCGGGCTCAAGCGCTCGGTCGGGGCCGACACCACCGTCCGGGTCGTGATCGAGGGCGACCTGCCCGAGCTGGCCCGCCTGCTGCGGGTCGAGATCGCCGGCGCCACCGACGCCACCGTCGTCGGCGACGCCGTGATGCTCGCCGTGCAGGGCGCCGGTGGCGGCGTGCTGCCGGCCGTCGTCCAGACCGCCGAGCGCAACGGCTTCCACGTCACCGACCTCTCCGTCTCCGAGACCTCCCTCGAGACCGTCTTCATCGCCCTCACCGGGAAGGACCTCCGCGAATGACCACCACCGCCATCCCCGTCCCCTCCGCCGACTCCGTCGACGCCGCGCCGGTCTTCGGGCCCCTGCGGCAGAGCCGGGCCTCGGCCTTCGGCGCCCTGCTCCTCCGCGACCTCACCGTGCTGCGCAAGAACCTCAAGGAGTTCCTGCCCCGCACCATCATCCAGCCGTTCCTGCTGGTGTTCGTCTTCACCTACGTGTTCCCCAAGATCGGCCAGGGGGTGGGCGGAGGCGGCGGCAGCGCGGCGGCGGCGACGTTCTCGAGCATCCTCGTCGCCGGCGTGCTCGGCACCGCCATCATCTTCCAGGGCATCCAGGCCGTCGCCCTGCCGCTCGTGCAGGAGTTCGGCTACACCCGCGAGATCGAGGACCGGGTGCTGGCGCCGCTGCCGATCAGCCTGGTGGCGATCGAGAAGATCGTGGCCGGCGCCCTCCAGTGCCTCTTCGCCGGCATCATCGTGTTCCCCATCGCCACCATCGTCCCGGCCACCGCCGTGCACCTCGAGATCAACTGGCCGGTGCTGCTCACGCTCGTGCCGCTCGGCTGCATCATGAGCGGCGCCCTCGGCCTGATGTTCGGGACCATGTTCGATCCCCGCACGGTGCCGATGCTGTTCGGCGTCATCCTGATCCCGATCACGTTCCTGGGCTGCACCTACTACAGCTGGCAGGCGCTCGAGCCGATCCGCTGGCTCCAGATCGGGACGCTGGTCAACCCGCTCGTCTACCTGGCCGAGGGCTTCCGGGCCGCGCTGACGCCGGTGCCCCACATGAACCTGGTCGCCGTCTACGGCGTGCTGCTGGCCTTCACCGCCGTGTTCACCTGGTTCGGCATCAAGGGCTTCACCAAGCGCGTCATCGCCTAGTCCGCCCCCGAGCGTTGGCGAACCTTGTGCGAGGTTGACCGTGTCACGGCGAACCTCGCACAAGGTTCGACGGTCAGCCGCCGCGCTTGGCCATGTAGGCGGCGTAGCCGTCGGCCAGGGCGAGGAGGTCGGGGTCGGCGTCGAGGACCGGCTGCATCTTCTCCCGCGCCGCGGCGCGCTTGGCGGGGTAGTACTCGGTGGGCCAGTAGCCGTCGTGGGGGCGGTAGCTCTTGAGGACGTTGCGGGCGACGGTGGCCTTGTGGACCTCGTCGACGCCGTCGGCGATGCCCATGGTTGGCGCTCCGGCGTACATGGCCTGGAGCGGCGTGAGGTTCGTCGTCCCCAGCGAGCCCAGGATGTGCAGGGCGTTGAACGACACCTCGCGCAGCACCTTGGCCATGGTGTACTTCACCGCCGCGATGTCGGTGCGGGTCTCCTGGGTGCTGGTGTTGTCGATCTTCCAGGCGGTCTCGAGGACGAAGAGGCGCAGCATGCGGATCTGGGCGTAGGAGTCGGCGATCTTCTCCTGGACCATCTGGTGGTCGGAGATGACCTTGCCATGGGACTCGCGGCTCAGGGCCCGTTCGCACATCATGTCGAAGGCCAGCTGGCACTGGGAGATGGTGCGCATGGCGTGGTGGATCCGCCCGCCGCCGAGGCGGCGTTGGGCCAGGACCTTGGCGCCGTCTTCGGGGCCGAGGAGGTGATCGAGGGGGATGCGGACCTCGTTGTAGATGATGTGGTTGTGGTTGCGGGGCTCGGGCTGGATCTCGACGCCTTTGGTCTTCCGAGGGACCACGAACATGCCGTTGGTGCACATCACGAACAAGATGTCGGCGGCGCGTCCGGCGGACGTGAACCACTTCTCGCCGTTGATGACCC
>DATHEV010000710.1:0-2540 GCA_035318405.1 Iamia sp. | reverse complement strand
GCGGGTGGTGCACCCGGAGCGGCTGCGCTTCGCCCGGGGCCGCTGGTACCTGAGCGCCTTCGACACGGTGCGGGACGACGAGCGCCTGTTCCGGCTCGACCGGATGCAGGGCGACGTCGTGGTGGGGGAGCGCGACGCCTTCCCGGCGCGGGTCCGCGGCCCGGTCGACGACCAGCTCGACGAGCCGTGGGCGCTCGGCGACGGGCCCGCCGAGGAGGTCCGCATCCGCTTCGCGCCCGAGCGGGCCGAGGCGGCACGCCGGGCTGCGCCCCGCGGCCGGGCCGAGATCGAGGCCGACGGCGCCCTGCTGCTGGCCCTCGACGTCCGCATGGTCCCCGCCCTGCGCACCTTCGTGCTCGGCTTCGGCGAGGACGCCGAGGTCCTGTCACCGCCCGCCGTGCGCGACGACGTCGTCCGGTGGCTGGCCACGATCGCGGCCCGATGAGCCCGGCTCCCCGCATCACCGCCGCCGGGCGGATGCACCGGGTCCTGTCCGAGCTGCTGTGGATCGCCGAGCACGACGGCCCGACCCTGGCCGAGGCGGCGGCGCGGTTCGACGTCACCGAGGCCACGCTGCTCGCCGATCTCGAGCTGGCCACCATGATCGGGGCCGACAGCGACGAGTTCCTCGAGATGCCGGTGGAGATGTACGTCGAGGGCGATCGCGTCTTCGTCCACCTCCACGCCTTCGACCGGCCCCTCCGCCTGACCCCGGCCGAGGCCCTGGCCCTCGTGGTGGCGGGCGCGGCCGGCCAGGGCGCGCCCGGCGAGCCCGACGCCGCCCTCACCCGGGCCGTCGCCAAGCTGGCCGACCTGCTCGAGATCGACGTCGACGACCAGCTCGACATCGACCTGGGGCTGGGCGACGCCGACGTCGTGACCTCGCTCCAGCAGGCCGTCGACCAGCACCGGGCGGTCGAGATCGAGCACCGCAAGGCCGACACCGATGTCCTCACCCGGCGGGTGGTCGAGCCCTGGACGCTGTTCCGGGACCGGGGCGGCTGGTACCTCAACGGCCACTGCCGCACGGCCGGCGCCGAGCGCTCGTTCCGGGTCGACCGCATCGTCGACGCCCGGGTGCTCGACGAGGAGGTGGCACCGCCGGCCGACCCGCCGCAGGCGTCGGCCCTCCGCCCCGACGCCGACACCCCCCGGCTCGTCCTCGACCTGGAGCCGGCGGCCCGCTGGGTGGTCGAGAGCCACCCGGCCGAGGTGGTGGAGGAACGGGGCGACGGGCACCTCCGTGTGACCCTCGCAGTGGTGTCCCCGCTCTGGGCCGAGCGCCTCCTGCTGCGCCTCGGGCCGGAGGCGACCGTCGTCTCGGCCGACCCGCCGTTGGGCCCGGGCGACCCGGCCCCGGCCGCCGCCCGGAGAGTGCTGTCGCGCTACGGCATCGCGACAGTCGAGGAGTAGCGTGCGACGTCGTGACCCAGGCTGACGAGACCCCCGCCATCGACGGCCCCGGCGACGAGCCCGGGGCCGAGGGGCCGGTCGGCATCCGGGTCGACCTGGACAAGGGGAGCGACGGGACCGAGGGGTCCGACGGCCGCGACGGGGCCGAGGCGATCGGCCCCGAGACCGACGACGAGGCCGTCGACGACGACTCGCCCGAGGCCGTCCGCCGCCGGCGCATCCGGTCCGGGGTCGAGTGGGTCGCCGTCATCGCCGGGGCCGTGATCATCGCCCTGGTCGTGCGGACGTTCCTGTTCACCACGTTCTGGATCCCGTCGGGATCGATGGAGCCCACCCTCATGGGCGAGGGGCGCCGCGACCGGGTGGTCGTGAACCGTCTCGCCTACCAGTGGGGCGAGCCCGGGCGGGGCGACATCATCGTGTTCGAGGTGCCCGAGACCGAGGCCGTCATCGAGGTCGACGGCCAGGTGGTCCACGACCTCATCAAGCGGGTCATCGGCCTGCCCGGCGAGACGGTCGAGCTGCGCGACGGCGAGGTCTTCATCGACGGCGAGAAGCTCGACGAGCCCTACCTGCCCGACGGCACCCAGACCCTGGCCCCCGACCCGTCCCGGGACACCTTCGTGGTCCCCGAGGACTGCGTGTTCGTCATGGGCGACAACCGGGGGGCGTCGCGCGACGCCCGCTTCTGGCAGACCCCGTGCGTCCCCGAGGGCGACATCGTCGGCAAGGCCTTCATCCGCATCTGGCCGCTGGACGCCTTCGGCGGGATCTGAACCTCTCGGTCACTCGTTCGCTGGCGCTCACTCCGTTCCCTCGAACTCGAGGCGCTCGCTGCGCTCGCACTGAAGGTCCTTCCGGCGGCGGACGGCTCGTTCCTCGCTGACACGCTCGCCTCTGCGGGAGGAGACCCCCCGCACGCCCCTGCGGCTGCGCCGGGCCGCCCGGTCCGTCTGTGCGATCCGGCCGCCTCGTGCTGGGGCGTCGTCTGGCACAACCCCTGACCGCTCGCCGTGCGGTGGTTCTAGGGGGCGAGTGCCCTGGTCAGGGAATCGGCCATGCGGTCCACGTGATCGCTGAAGAGGGCATCGATGCCCATGTCGAAGAGGCCGTCGACGACGACTCGC
>DATHEV010000709.1:0-5014 GCA_035318405.1 Iamia sp. | reverse complement strand
ACACGGCGCGCCTTCCGCGAGGCGATCGAACGGGGCGTCCCGGACCTCGGGCTCGAGCTCGACGTCCACCTCGCCGGCGAGGGCGGCCTCGTGGTCATCCACGACGCCACGACGTCACGCACCACGGGCGACCCCGGCGAGGTGGCGGGCATGACCGTCGACGAGCTGGCCCGGCTCAACGCCGCCTCGCGCTGGCGACCGGGGGTGGTGGACGATCCGTCGCTCCCGGGTCCGCCCGCCGGCTACCACCCTGGGCCCGACGGCGACTGCGGGGTGCCCACGCTCGCCGAGGTGCTGGACCTCCGGCGCGCCATGGAGTGCGACGCGCCGGTGACGATCGAGGTCAAGGCAGCCGCCGCCGGCCGTCCCCTCGTCGACCTCCTCCAGGGTCGGGACGAGCTCCCCGCCGGTGAGGGCGCGCTCGTCACCCTCGTGGCCATCCGGTCCCGCCTGATGAAGGATGTCCGCGCCCGGATGGTCGACATCGACCAGCCCCTCAGGTTCGGCCTGGCGCCGACGGCGATCCCGCTCGCCTGGCTCTGGCTGCGCGCCCTCGCGGGCTGGCCCCCGACCGGGACCCGCTACGCCCGGGTGCAGCTCCCCCACCAGGCCCTCCGCTTCGGGGGGGCCCGCATCGTGCGGAACCTGAAGCGCTCGCGCGTGACCGCAGGGGCGGGCGCGGGAGGCCCCGTCGCCGTCGACGTGTGGACGGTGGACGACCCGGCGGTCATGCGGCGCATGCTCGGGGCCGAGGTCGACGGCATCATGACCGACCGCCCGACCGAGCTCCGCCAGGTCGTCACCTCCTGGCCGGCCCCGTAGCGAACCGGGGGCGACGTCCTCGTCACCCACCCGGATCTCGACCACGTCGGGGGCTGGCCGAGGTCCCCCACGCCCGCAGGATGCCGACCTCGTGTTCGAGGAGTACGAGGCCGAGGCCCACGACTTCCACGTGTTCTGGTCGTTCCTGCCCGAGGCAGCCAAGTCGGTCGCCCGCGCCGGCGAGTTCATCCAGTCCCACTCCGGCCCAGAGCTCAGCGCCTGACTCCGGGTCGTGGGCGGTCATCGACGCCGCGGGAGCACCGGACACCTGGATGAAGTAGCCATCGCCCGCGGCGATGCTGGAGTCGAGCCCACCTGTCGGCGACCCCTCGACCGCTGGCGGACGGGGGCCGCTGGGCTGTCCCTCTCTCGAGCGGATACCTGGGACTCGTCGTCGCCCTGGCCGCAGCTGCAGACAAGGAGCACGGCCACCAGGACGAGCGCAGGTCGGGGCCGTGCTCGAGCCCCCGATGCGACGGTTGCCAAGTCCACGACCTGCCTTCCCGCCATCTTGTGCCGGATGGCACCCTAGCGCCGATTGCCGTGTCACTGGTCACGCCCGTTCGGCGACGATCGGCCCTGCTGGTGGTCCGTTCGAGCGTCAGATCTCTTGCCGCCAGCGGGGATCGTCGGAGGCGAAGAGGTGGACCATGCTGGCGGTCTGGCTGCCGGTGGCGACGAGGGTCCCGTCGGGCGTCCACGCCGTGAGGCTGCCGTGCCCGTAGCCGTTGGTGGCGAGCTCGCCCCGGAGGTCGAGCAGCACCCAGTCGGCCGGCGGGAGGTCGGCGAACCGCAGCGCGTTGTCGAGGCTGAACCCCCCGCCCAGACGGCCGGCGGCCCGGGCCACGGCGGGCGGCACCATGTCGGCGAGGTAGGCGACGCCGGCCCGGGTCAGCTCGTCGATGCCGTGCAGCCGGGCCCACAGCGCCAGCGCCCCCGGCGGGGCCTCACCGACGAAGGTGGCCGCCCGGTACTCGAGCCGGCGGCCGGCCTCCACCTCGGCGTCCACCATCGATCTCGGCCCGAACGGCAGCGGACCACTGTCGTCGGGCGGCGAGACGGAGGGCATCGGCAGGTACTGGCCGGTCAGCCCACCCGGGCGGGGGTGGGCGGTGGCGCCGAGGGCGGTGAAGACCATCCGGTCCCCGACGTGGGCCCGCACCTGGAGCTGGGCGATCCGGCCGCCGAGGGCCAGCTCGTCGACGGCGACGTCGATGGCCTCGCCGACCTGGGCCGGGGCGATGAACTGGGTGACGACCCACAGGGCGTCGCGCTGGGTCGCCGCCTCCATGGCCAGGACCGAGGCGGCCGCGCCGGTGCCCCCGTAGAGGACGCCGTCGAGGCGCGCCAACCCCGGGGTCAGGTCGAAGGTGCGGGACCCGGGCGTGGGTCCGGTCCGGAACGGGATCAGCAGGCGATCGGCCGGCCGCGGGTGGCTCGGCGGGGCGTCGGCCTCGGCGGCACTCATCGGTGCACCCACGTCCCGGGGGACACATCGAGCCGATGCGCCGTCACCGGGCACCAATGAGCGCCGCCGGTTCCACTCGCTGCGCTCGCTCCACCGACGGGGAGAGAACCGTGCTGTCCGGCTCGCTCGCTGCGCTCGCTCACGTGACGAGGGGATCGCGAGGGAGACCGAGGATGCGCTCGCCGATCTGGTTGCGCTTGATCTCCGACGTGCCCCCGGCGATCGACAGGCCGCGGTGGATGAGTGCCATGTAGTTGCTCATCGCCGCCGGCCCCTCCATGAACGGCACCTCCGGCCCGTGCAGCGCGGTCTGGATGGCGACCGCCTCGTGGCCCAGCTCGGAGAGGACGAGCTTGGTCATGGCGCCCTCGGGGCCGGGGCCGGCACCCGCCACGGCGCGGTAGACGCTGCGCAGGTTGAGGAGGCCCATCGCCTGCTCGGTGGCGGCGTAGTGGCCGACACGGGCGGCGCCACCGGCGAGCCGATCGGGCTGGGTGTCGAGCAGCGCCACGAGGGCGGAGGCCGGGGTCGACATGCCGCCCTGGCCGCCGCCGATGCTCACGCTCTCGTTGCCGAGGGTGGCGCGGGCGACGGTCCAGCCGCCGTCGACCGGCCCGACCACGTCGTCGTCGGGGACGAACACGTCGTCGAAGAAGACCTCGTTGAACTCCGAGCCACCCGTCGTCATCTTCAGCGGCCGGACCTCGACGCCCTCGGCGTGCATGTCGACCACCACCATGGTGATGCCCTGGTGCTTGGGCACGTCGGGGTCGGTCCGGACCGTGGCGAAGCCCATGCCGGCGACGTGGGCCCCGGAGGTCCAGACCTTCTGGCCGTTGATCTTCCAGCCGCCGTCGACCCGGGTGGCCCGGGTCTTGACGCCGGCGGCGTCGGAGCCGGCGTCGGGCTCGCTGAACAGCTGGCACCAGATCACGTCCTGGTCCAGGGCGGGCTGGACCCAGCGGGCGACCTGGTCCTCGGTGCCGTACTGGATCAGGGTGAGGATGACCCAGCCGGTGATGCCGTAGGCCGGCTTGGTGACGCCGGCGGTCTTGAGCTCCTCGGCGACGACGAGCTGCTCGACCGGGCCGGCGTCCCGGCCGTAGGGCTTGGGCCAGTGGGGCATCACGTAGCCGGTCTCGATCAGCCGATCGCGCTGCTCGGCGGCCGACAGGCCCTTGATCCCGTCGGCGAACGACCGGACCTCGTCCCGGATGGCCTCGGCCTCCGGGGGCAGCTCGACGGCCTTGGCCCGGGCCACGCCGGCCCGGGTGAGGTCGGTCAGCTCGGCGGCGGCGCCGTCGGGGTCGAGGAACGCCAGCAGGGTCGTGGCCCGGCGCATGAACAGGTGGGCGTCGTGCTCCCAGGTGATGGCGATGCCACCGTGCACCTGGGTGCTGAGGTTGGCGCACAGGTCGGCGGCGGGGGCCGCCAGCGTGGCCGCCACGGCGGCGGCGTAGCCGAGCTGGTCGCCGCCGGTCGCGGCGGCGCGGGCGGCGTCCCAGACGGCGCTGGTGGCCAGCTCGGTGGCGACGGCCATGTTGGCGCAGTGGTGCTTGACCGCCTGGAACATGGCGATCGGCCGGCCGAACTGGATCCGCTCCTTGGCGTACGACGCCGCCATCTCGGTGCACTCGCGGGCGAGGCCGACCGCCTCGGCGGCCAGGAGCAGGCGGGCGAGGTCGACCAGGGTGCGGCGCGCACCGGGGATGACCGTCGCCGCCGCCCCGTCCAGGGTCACGCGGGCCGAGGGCCGGGTGGGGTCGAGGCTGGCGGGCACGACGACCGTGACCCCGTCGCCGACCTCGACCACGGCGACGTCGTCGCCGGCGGCGACCAGCAGGACCTGGGCGAGCCCACCGCCGAGCACGGCGCCGGCGTCGCCCGATGCGGTCCCGGCGCTGACGGTCACCGACCCGCCGAGGGCGACGGCCCCGGTGAGCTCGCCGCCGGCGAGCCCCGGCAGGAGGCGCGCCTTGGTGGCGTCGTCGGCGACGGCGGACAGCACGGCACTGGTGATGACGGTGGGAACGAACGGTCCCGGCGCCACGGCGCGGGCCAGCTGCTCGACGACGACCACCAGCTCCTCGAGCCCGAAGCCCGATCCGCCGTGCTCCTCGGCGAGGTGGAGCCCGAGCCAGCCCAGCTCGGCGACGTCGGCCCAGAACGGGGGCCGGGCCTCGTCGGCGCCGTCGAGCAGACGGCGCGCCTCGGCGCGGGCGCCGAACCGGTCCAGCGCGGCGTGGCCCACCGCCTCGAGCTCGAGGTGGGCGTCGGTGATGGCGATCGACATGTGCGTCCTTTGGCTACTTCGGTGCGAACCGCTGGCCGGCGTCGAGACGGATCGTGCCGCCGTTCAGCATCGGGTTCTCGACGATGGCGGCGACGAGCTTGGCGTACTCCTCGGGCCGACCCATCCGCTTGGGGAAGGCGGCGTCCTTCGTGAGGGCGGCCTCGAACTCCTCGGGGATGCCGGCGGTGAGGCCGGTGGCGAAGAGCGACGGGGCGATGGTGACGGCGCGGATCCCCAGCGAGCCGAGATCGCGGGCCATGGTGAGCGCCATGCCGGCGATGCCGGCCTTGGCCGCGGTGTAGGCGACCTGGCCGATCTGGCCCTCGAAGGCGGCGATCGACGCGGTGCTGATGATCACGCCGCGCTCGCCGTCCTCCGGCTCGTTGCGGGCCATGTGGGCGGCGGCCAGCCGGGCCACGTTGAACGACGAG
>DATHEV010000708.1:0-3096 GCA_035318405.1 Iamia sp. | reverse complement strand
GGGACAACGCCGCCACGCCCCCCTCGCAGATGCCGCTCCCCTCGCTGGGCAACCCCTCGCAGACGCCAGCCGGTCACGAAGCCTCCGAGGCTTCGTGACCGGCGGACACGAAGCCTCGGAGGTGTCGTGACCGCTAGTCGGCGAGGTGGGCGACGATGGCGGGGGTGAAGCCGGGGTCACCCAGGGCGCCCATGTGGTCGCCGGCGACGACCTGGACGCGGCAGTCGGGGATGGCGGCGGCCAGCACCTCGGGGCGGGTGGCGAGGTCGTCGTCGGCCCCGACCAGCAGCAGGGTCGGCGCGGTGATGCGGTCGAGGGCGATGGGCGATCGGTGGACCGACCGGGCCTGCGCCGCCAGGGCCAGACGATCGCCGCCCACGGCGTCGACGAAGCCCCGGAAGGCGGCGATGGCCGGGTCGGCGACGGCGCCGGGGTCGTCCTGCTCGAGCACCTCGGCCAGGGCGTCGCGGTCCATCACGCGGGTGTCGACGCCGCCCAGCTCGACGATGGCCGAGCCGATGCCACCGATGACGAGCCGCCGCACCCGGGGCTCCTGGGTGGCGGCGATGGTCGCCGTCACCCCGCCCATCGAGTAGCCGACGAGGTCGAAGCGGTCGAGCCCCAGGTGGTCGGCCAGCTCGCCCACGTCGAGGGCCATGCGGGCCTCGCCGTAGAGGGCGGGGTCGTGCGGCGTGTCGCTGCGGCCGTGGCCCCGGGCGTCGTGGGCCACCACCTGGCGGCCGGCGTCGACCAGAGAGTCGACGATGCCGGGCAGCACCCAGTTCAGGTGGGCGTTGGCGATGAAGCCGTGGTGCAGGACGACGGGCGGGAGGTCGGCCGTCTCGCCCCACGTGCGGTAGGCGATGCCGATGCCGTCGGACGTCGTGAACCGTTCCATCGGCGTCTTCCTACCGCGTGCGAGGCTGCCGCCGTGGCCGTGCCGCTGTTCGCCTTCGAGGGGGTGGGGCTGGAGCGGGACGCGACGCGGGTGCTCGACGACGTGTCCTTGGAGCTGCCCGACGCCGGCGTCACCGTGTTCGTGGGCGTCTCGGGCGCGGGGAAGTCGACGCTGCTGAGGTGCTGCAACCGGCTCGAGGTCCCGACGTGCGGGCGCGTGCTGTTCCGGGGCGACGACCTGGCCACGCTCGACCCGCTCGCCCACCGGCGCCGGGTGGGCATGGTCTTCCAGGCGCCGGCCCGGTTCCCGGGCACGGTGGCGGCCAACCTCCGCGCCGTGGCCTCGGACCTGAGCGATGCGGCGGTCGGAGAGCTGCTCGATCGGGTCGGGCTCGACCGGGCTCTGCTCGACCGGCAGGCCGACGCCCTCTCCGGCGGCGAGGCCCAGCGCATGGTGCTGGCCCGCGCCCTGACCACCGGGCCCGAGGTCCTGCTGGCCGACGAGCCCACGTCCGCCCTCGACACCGCCGCCACCCGCCGTCTGGAGCAGCTGGCCCGGAGCCTGGCCGACGACGGCCTGCCCGTCCTGTGGGTCACCCACGACCTCGACCAGGTCCACCGTCTCGCCGACCACCTCGTCGTGCTGCGGGCGGGCCGGGTCACCTGGGCCGGGCCGGCCTCGTCCGACGGTGCCGCCGACGCCCTCGCCGCGACCTCGGGGGACGAGCCGTGAACGACGAGGTCGTCGGTGGGCTGGGCCTGGGCCTGTCGCTGGTGTTCGTGCTGGCCGCGGTGGCGCTCACCTGGCAGCAGGGCCTGAACCTCGGACGGCCCATCGTCGTGGCCCTCGGCCGATCGCTGGTGCAGATGGCCGTGGTGGGGGCCGCCCTCGTCCCGCTCGTCGAGCCGGACACGCCCATCGCCTGGTCGTGGGCGTGGGTCGTGGGCATCACCGTGTTCTCGGCAGTGACGGTGGCCCGCCGGGCGCCGGACGTCCCCGGGCTGTTCGGGATCGCCCTGGTGGCGATGGGGCTGGTCGCCGGGTTGGGGCTGGCCATGGTGTTCGGGCTCGGCATCTTCGAGATCGAGGGCCGGACCCTCGTGCCGGTGGCCGGGATGGTGGTGGGCAACTCGATGAAGGCGGCCGTGGTCGGCGCCGCCCGGGTGGCCGAGTCGGTGGCCGACAACCGGCCCGAGATCGAGGCCGGCCTGGCGCTGGGCATGACCCCTCGCCGGGCGTCGCTGCGCTTCGTCCGCTCGGCCCTGCGGACCGCCATCTCCCCCCAGGTCGAGCAGACGGCGGCCCTCGGGATCGTCTTCCTCCCCGGCGCCATGACCGGGCTGATCCTGGCCGGCGTCGACCCCCTGGAGGCGGTCCGGACCCAGCTGGCCCTGATGTACGTGATCCTCGCCGGCGTCGTCGTCGCCGCCCTGACCACCGGTCTCGGCACCCTCACCCGTCTGACCACCCCCGCCCAGACCCTCGTCGCCCTCCCGCGCACCGACTGAGCAGGCCGAACCTTGTGCGAGGTTCGCCGTCGCACGGCGAAGGTCGCACAAAGTTCGATGGGGTCGGTGGAAAAGTGTGCGGGGCCGGGCGGTGGGCGCGTCACACCGGCATGAGCACGCACCCCACCACCGCCCCCCTGTCCACCCTCCGCCGTCTGGCCCTGCTGGCGCTGGGCCTCATGGTCGTCCTGACCGGCATCGGCCTCGGGTCCAGCCCGGCCTCGGCCATCGAGCCCGGTGCGCCCAAGGGCCTCCTCGCCGCCGGCTACGAGAAGTTCATCCGGGTGTACATCACCCCCTCGATCTGGGAAGACCCCGACGCCCCCATCACCGGCTACACGGTCGAGCGGGCCGTCCAGGGCCAAGGCGTCGCCAACAAGACCTGGAACGTCGCCAACGTCGCCCCCATCGTCGACACCAGCGCCGTCATCGGCACCAGCTACGTCTACCGGGCCCGGGCCAACAGCACGGACGGTCCCAGCGCCTGGAGCGAGCTCGCCGTGGCCAAGCGGTCCGTCGGCGTCGAGGAGTGGGACAAGTTCGACACCGTCGGCTTCGTCAATCGCCAGTACCAGGACTTCCTCGGTCGCCAGCCCAGCAACGCCGAGCGCACCAACGCCGTCACCAACCTCGACCTGGGCGCCTGGACCTCCGGCAGCTTCATCAACATGCTCTTCTTCCGAGCCGAGC
>DATHEV010000707.1:0-3085 GCA_035318405.1 Iamia sp. | reverse complement strand
TCCGGGAGAAGGCGGTGGTGTCGACCAGGGCCTGCGGGCCGAGGACCCACTCGGGGAAGTACTCCTGGGCGGTGGCCTCGGTGGTGAACGGACCCGGGGCGACCGGGTCGCCCGAGAAGACCACCGTGGTGACGCCGGACTGCTTCAGCCGGGCCATGACGCTGGTGGCCTGCTCCTGGAGCCGGGCCGGGTCGAGCGTGTAGGAGATGCTCTCGGCCAGCTCGATGTCCGATTCGGCCAGGAGCTCCTCGAACCGCTCGGCCTGGTCGGCCGAGGTGTCGTTGGACTCGATCCACAGGTAGCCGAACACCCGCTCCTCGCTCGTGAGGGCGTCGTCGCCGGCGAACTCGGCCGGCTTCCCGGCCAGCTTCTTCTCCATGTACTCGACGAGGTGGATCAGCACCTGGTCGGAGTTCGGACCCGTCGAGTACAGGTAGGGCGAGCGGTCCTCGAAGAACTCGGGGTCACCGCCGGTGCAGCCCACGCAGACGACCTGCTTGGCCGCCAGCTCGTCGGCGAAGGCGCTCGTGAGGACGGGCCCGCCCAGCACAGCGAAGGCCCCCATCTCGTCGGCCGCCTTGACGGCGTCCGCCCGGGCCGCCACCTCGTCGTTGGCCGGCCCGCTCCCGACGAGGATCTCCAGGTCCACCTGCCGGCCGTACAGCTGGTACATGTCGTTGAAGAGGTCGGAGTAGCCCTCGATCGTCTCGCTCACCTGCGCGACGGTGTCGTCGTTGGCGATGGCCTGCGTGATGTAGTCGATGATCGGGTCGTCCTCCATGGAGACGTAGGCGACGACCTTGATGGCGTCGGCGGTGACGCCGTTGGACGTGTCGCCCCCGTTGTCGCCGTCGGCGTCGGCGTAGCACTCGGCCGCCAGCAGGTACGGGATGGCGACCCGGCCCGTCTCCTGGTCGCAGGTCTCCGGCCAGGTGAGCTCGTCGGTGGTGCCGGCCTCCTCGGCCTCGCTCCACGACACGGCCCCGTCCGGCGCATCGGCATCGGCGGTGGTGCCGTTCCCGTTCCCGTTCCCGTTGCCGTTGGCGGTGTCGTCGTCATCGCTGTCGGAGCCGCCACCCCCCACGACGAGCACGGCGATCACGATCACCGCCACGACGGCGATGGCGGCCAGGGGCCCCCACCGGCGGAGCATCTTGCCCCGGTCGACCTCGGGTCCGTCACTGCTGGGCAACATCGGTGGTCCTCCTGGGACGGGAATCGGGATCGGTCGGGGGATGGCAGAGCGGGTGCAGTCGGGGGATCACGGCGTCACCAGGTCGCCGGAGCGGGCGATGACGCTGGCCGTGGTGCCGAGGTAGGAGGCCACCACGACGGGGTCGTGGAGCACCTCGTCGGGGGCGCCGACGGCGATGACGGCGCCCTGGTCCATGGCCACGAGGCGGTCGGACACGGCGGTGATCAGCGGCATGTCGTGCTCGATGACGATGACGCCGGCGCCCACCTCCTCGGCGATGCGGCGCAGGAGCGGGGCGAGGGCCTCGGTCTCGCGCTGGGCGATGCCGCTCGACGGCTCGTCGAGCAGGACGACGGTGGGCCGGTGGGCGACGACGCAGGCCAGGTCGACGACGCGGCGTGAGCCGGTGGACAGCTCGCGCACGAACTTGGACCGGAAGGCCTCGAGCCCGAGCAGGTCGATGAGGGCGTCGACCCGGGTCCGCACCGCCTCCTCGGAGTCGAACGAGGCGGGCAGGTGGAGGGCGGCGCTGAGGGGGTCGCGCACGTCGACCCACCGCTCGAGGGCCACGGCGATGGCCTCCTCGACGGTGAGCGCCGGGAACAGCCGGGCGTCCTGGAACGAGCGCCCCAGGCCGGCCCGGGCCCGGGCGCTGGCCGACAGGTCGCTGACGTCGCGCCCCCGCACCTCGACGCGGCCGCTGTTGGCCGGGGTGAACCCGCTGATCAGGTCGAACAGGGTGGTCTTGCCGGCACCGTTGGGTCCGATGACCCCGACGACCTCGCCCGGCGCCACGTCCAGGGTGACCCCGTCGACGGCGACGATGCCGCCGAAGCGCACGGACAGGTCGTGGGTGGCGAGGGCGACCTCTCCCCCACCGGCGCTGGTCGCCTCCACGTGCTCGTCGGCGGCGTGGCCCTCGGCCGCCGCCGTGACCGGGGCGTCGGCCACCTCCTCCTCGGTGCGGTCGGCGATCTTCTCGATCAGGACCGATGGCCTGTCGGCGTCGGCCGCCGGCTTGGCCAGGTCGATGGCACCGTCGTCACCCTCGGCGCGCACCTGGCTGGCGGCGCCGGCGCCCTCGAGGAAGACCGACCGCAGCACGTCGGGCCGGTCGAGCAGCTCGGCGGTGGGGCCGTGGAAGCGGATCTGGCCCTTCTCCATGAAGAAGGCGGTCTGGGCCACGGTCAGGGCGACGTTGACCGACTGCTCGACGATCACGACCGTCGTTCCGGCGGCGGCGATGCCCTCGACGATGGGCAGGAGCTGCTCGACGATCACCGGCGCCAGGCCCAGCGACAGCTCGTCGATCATCAGCAGGCGAGGCCGGCCCAGGAAGGCCATGCCCAGGGCGAGCATCTGCTGCTGGCCACCGGAGAGGTCGGATGCCGGGTCGTCGAGCCGCTGGCGCAGCACGGGGAAGAAGCCGAGGACCTCCTCGAGCCCGGCCCGGGTCGACTCCCGGTCGCCCCGATGGCCCCACGCGCCCATCGACAGGTTCTCGCGCACCGACAGGTCGCCGAAGACGCCGTGCCCGCCGGGCATCTGGGCGATGCCGAGGGCGGCGATCTCGTGGGGCGGGGCGTGGGTGATGTCGCGCCCGTCGAAGATGACGGCGCCGGCGTCGGCCTCGACGATGCCGGAGATGGCCTTCAGCAGCGTCGACTTGCCGGCGCCGTTCGTGCCCAGCAGGGCGACGATCTCGCCCTCGCCGATCTCGACGTCGACCCCGAACAGCACCTGGACGTCGCCGTAGCCCACCTCGAGGTCGCGGACGAGCAGGAGCTTCGACCGCCCCGCGGCCCGCTCGTGGGCGGCCTCGGCCCGCGCCGCCGACGCCTTCCAGACCTGGGCGATGTCGCGGTTCACGCTCGTCTTGGCCGAGGCGAT
>DATHEV010000706.1:0-3629 GCA_035318405.1 Iamia sp. | reverse complement strand
ACGTGCGTACTGTGGCCCGGTGGCCGAGGCGCTCCCACCCCTGGCGCGGGGCTCCGTGTCGCTGCGGCTGTACCCGTGTGGCGACCCCTCGCCGCCGGTGGTCGTCGACGAGCTCCGGACGCAGGCCGCCCTCGCCTCGGCCCACGGGTGGGACGGGGTGATGACCAGCGAGCACCACGGCGGCTTCGCCGGCTACCTGCCCAACCCCCTCCAGCTCGCCGGCTGGCTCCTCGACGCCATGCCCACCGGATGGGCCGCCGCCTGTCCCCTGCTCCTGGTGCTCCGCCCTCCCGCGCTGGTGGCCGAGGAGGCGGCCTGGCTGGCCGCCGCCTTCCCCGGCCGGGTGGGGCTCGGGGTGGCCGCCGGCGCGCTGGCCCAGGACTTCGAGATCATGGGCACCACCAAGGACGACCTGGCCGCCCGCTTCACCGCCGCCCTGGAGGCCCTGGCCCCGATGCTCGTCGGCGATCCTCCGGGCGCCCTCGCCGGCGACCCCGCGGTCGCGGCCTGCGCCACCAACCCGATCCCGCTGGTCAGCGCGGCCATGGGCCCGGGCGCCGTTCGTCGGGCCGCCCGGGTGGGCGCCGGCATCCTGTTCGACTCGCTGGCGCCGGCCGAGCGGTGCCGGGCCCTCACCGACACCTACCGGGAGGCGGGGGGCACCGGCTCGGTCGTGCTCATCCGCCGGGCGTGGATCGGCGCCGCGCCCCGGGCCGCGCTCGACGCCCAGATCGACGTCTACCGCACCTACGCCTCGGCCTCGGCCCAGGTCGGGTGGGACCAGGACCAGCTCGTCACCGTCGACGACCCCACCGAGGTGGCCGACCAGCTGGCCGACGTCGCCGCCCGGGTCGGCGCCGATGCCGTCAACCTCCGCCTCACCGTCCCCGACGTCGCGCCCGAGGCGGTGCGGGAGCAGATCGCCCGTCTCGGCGACGAGGTCGTGCCCCGCCTGCGCGCCGCCCTGTCCGCCCCCGCCGCCACCGCATGACCCGCCGGGAGCCGCTCGTGGATGAGCTGTCGAGTCTCAGCGCCTTCGTCGAGGGGGCGAGACGCCGCGTCGGCTCGGCCGACGTCACCGAGCTGGATGGGTTGATGCAGGCGGCCGCCGACCGGGGTGTTCCCCCGTGGGTCGCCGTCACCTCCGGGAGCGAGACGATGCTCCATCGCTCCGACGAGCTCACCGTCTTCGTCCTCGCCGGAGCGCCCCGGACGGCGTCCCCACCGCACGAGCACACCATCGGGGCGACGATCGCCGTGCTCGACGGGGCGGAGACCAACGTCTTCTACCGGGTCGTCACGGAGGGCTCCGACGCCATCCGCGAGGTCGGACGGCGCACGGCCCACGCCGGCGAGGTGCTGACCCTCGACCCGACGACGATCCACTCCGTGCAGTACCCGACCGCCACGCCGACCATCGGCCTCCACGTCTACCGCGGCGACCTGATCGGAGCGACGCGTCGGCTGTGGAACAACGAGGGCGACGCCGCCCACCCCTACGACCAATCCGTGTACGACGCCCTGCGCACGCCCCTCGACCCCGTTGACAATGCCTGATCAACTGATCAGACTCGGACGATGGACCTGAAGGACCGATCCGCCATCGTCACGGGCGGGGGCACCGGTGTGGGCGCGGCGACCTCCCGCCGTCTGGCCGCCCAAGGCTGCCACGTCGTCGTGAACTACTCCCGGTCGGTCGATGCCGCCGAGGCCGTCGCCGCCGAGTGCCGGGAGGCCGGCGTGGACGCCTTCGCCCATCGGGCCGACGTGTCGGTCGATGCGGACTGCGTCGGCCTGGTCGACGCCGCCGTGGCCCGCTTCGGCCGGCTCGACGTCCTGGTCAACAACGCCGGCACCACGCAGTTCGTCGCCCACGACGACCTGGGGGGCATGACCGAGGAGGCCTGGGACCGGGTCATGGAGGTCAACCTGAAGGGGCCCTTCCTCTGCTCCCGGGCCGCCCTGCCCCACCTGCGGGCCGACGGCGGCGGCGAGATCGTGATGACGTCGTCGGTCGCGGGGCTGGCGGGCACCGGCTCGTCGATCGCCTACTGCGCGTCCAAGGCCGGGCTGAACAACCTCGTGGTCACCTTGGCCCGCGTCGCCGGGCCCGAGGTCCGGGTCAACGCCGTGGCCCCGGGGTTCATCGACGGCGAGTGGCTGCAACAGGGCCTGGGTGACGCCTACGAGGCGGTGAAGGCGATGTACGCGGCGCAGGCCCTCACCGGCCGGGTGTCCACCCCCGACGACGTGGCCGCCGCCATCCTCGGCCTCCTCACCGGCAGCGACCAGGTCTCCGCCCACGTCGTGCCGGTCGAGGGCGGCGCCCTCCACCACCTCTGACTAGCCGTCCTCCCGCCAGAGGCCGTAGGTGGCGCTGACGGCGGCGGCCTCGTCGGGGCGGTGGCCGCCGGGCAGATCCGCCGCCGTGTCCGGGTCGTACCCGTGCACGGCGGTCGACGACGCCACGAACGGCGTCATGTAGGTGTGCCACAGGCAGTAGGCCTGCTCGCCGAGACGCCGGTTGAGGTCCTGGTAGATCGCCCCGCGGGCCTCGGGATCGGTCTCGACGCGGCCCGCGGCCAGCAGACGGTCGACCTCGGCGTCGTCGAAGCGGGCGAAGTTCACCGGCGACTGCCCGGTGAACCAGACGGTGAGCTCGTCGGGGTCGCCGCTCGGGTAGTTGGCGAAGCTCATCATGTCGTAGTCACCCGAGACGGCGTCGTCGATGAGGGCGTCCTGCTGGACGGTCTCGATCGTGATCTCGACGCCGATCTCCTCCATCGCCTGCTGGAAGAAGACGGCCTGGTCCTGCTGCGCCGACTCGGGGCTGTGCTGGTAGCGGATCACCCGGAGCGGGCCGGCCTCGGCCTCGTGCTCGGCGACGAGACGTCGGGCCTCGTCGAGGTCCTGCTCCATCGGGTACCCGGTGTCCTCGAGGTAGGCGGGCGACTCGGGACCGAAGGGCCCGTTGGCATCGGTGAACTCGCCCTGGTCGAGGGTCTCCCGGTAGTCCTCCCGATCGATGGCCAGGGCCATGGCCCGGCGGATGCGGACGTCGTCGAGCGGGGGCTTGGACACGTTGAGCTGCCAGAACCCCTTCAGCGACTCGGCCTCGGTCTCGAACACGTCGAGCGTCCCGGCCTCGCCCTCCGCCCGCAGCTGGATGCGGTCGGCCGCCGTGAAGAACCGGCTCAGCTGGATGTCGTCGGCGAGGAGGGCGTTGGCCCGCTGCTCGGGATCGACGATCGGCTCGAACACGATCTCGTCGAGGTACGGGTAGGCCTCGCCGTCCGGCGCGACCTGCCAGTAGTCGGAGTTCCTCGTGGCCCGCAGCCGGCGGCCGGTGACCCACTCGTCGAGCACGAAGGGCCCCGTGCCGATCAGCTCGCTGGCACACGACTCGGTGTCGTCGAGCTGCGCCTGGGCCATCATCCCGAGCCGGCCGCTCGAGTACAGGAACGCGGGGAACGCCGGCCACGGGATCTTGGTGCTGACGACGAGCGTGCGCTCACCCGTCACCTCGACGCCCTCGATGTTGGCGAACACGAAGATCGTCAGCAGCGGGCTGCGGGCGTGGTTCCCCGCCGCCCCGCGGTAGGCGTCGAGGTTGTTCTTCACCACCTCGG
>DATHEV010000705.1:0-5317 GCA_035318405.1 Iamia sp. | reverse complement strand
CCCGGCGAGCCGCCCACGACGCCCACCCGTCTCACCAGCCCTCGACCGGACCCCACGGCGAGGGCAGGCCGAGCTTGCCGGGGTTGAGGATGCCGTGGGGATCGAGCGCCTGCTTGGCCGTGACCAGCACGTCGAAGGCGGGGCCGAGGGCGTCGCGCACGAAGCGGGCCCGGTTGAGCCCGACCCCGTGGTGATGGCTGAGCGAGCCGCCTGCCCCGAGCACCGCCCGGGTGCCGGCGTCCCACGCCGCTCGGTAGTAGGCCGTGCGGTCGTCCAGCGAGGCGCCCTCGCCCGGGTTGGCGGCGAAGGTGAAGTAGAGGCAGCCGCCGTCGAGGTAGCTGTGCGACTGGTGGGCCGAGGCGACGAGCGTGCCCTCGACGCCGCGCAGGGCGGCGGTGGCGGCCTCGTAGATCCCGGGCAGGGCGGCCCACGAGCCCGTGACCTCCATGGTGTCGACCACGTAGCCCCGGCTGATCAGGGCCTCGAGGGCGGCCACGTCGTTGCGCTTGCCCAGCCAGTGGTCGACCAGGCCGATGTCGATCGGGACGGAGTCGGCGGTGCACTCCTCGGCCACCACGGCCATGCCCGCCTCGACCAGCCCGGGGTCGCCCTCGTCGAGCACGAGGAGGTCGTGGGTGCCCTCGGTGCCGTGGTTGCGGTTCGACTCGATGTCGTCGTAGAGGCGCAGGACGGCCGGGGTGGCGCCGCGGCGGAGGATGCGACGCATGGCGTCGAGGGCGGCCTCGAACGAGGCGAACCCGTAGGCCGCCTTGGCGACGTGGTGCGGGACCGGGTGGGCCCGCAGCCGCACGCCGGTGATGACGCCGAGGGTGCCCTCGGACCCGACGAAGAGCTGGGTGAGGTCCGGGCCCGCGGCCTGGCGGGGCTGGCCACCCGTGGTGACCTGGCGCCCGTCGGCCAGCACCACGTCGAGGCCCTGGACGATGTCCTCGATCTTCCCGTAGCGGGTCGAGTACTGGCCCGCCCCCCGGCAGGCGACCCAGCCGCCGACGGTCGCCAGCGCCATCGACTGGGGCCAGTGGCCCACCGTGAGGCCGTGTGAGCCCTGGAGCTCCTCCTCGAACAGGTCGCCGAAGGTCCCGGGGGCCACGTCGACCACGAGCGAGCTGTGGTCGACGTCCCGGATGCCGGTGAGGGCGGTGGTGTCGAGGATGACGCCGCCGAAGACCGGGATCGACGCGCCGCAGACGCCGCTGCGCCCGCCGGCGGTGGTGAGCGGGACGCGGGCCTCGTGGCAGGCGGCGACGACGGCGGCCACCTCGTCGGTGCTGGCCGGGCGGGCGACGACGGCGGCGCGCGCCGGGACCTGGTTCTCGGTGGCCCAGATCATCCCCAGCGGCCACCAGTCCCGGCTGGCCTCGGCGGTGGCGGCGAGGTCGGTGGTGACCTCGGCGCACGCCTCTCCCAGCCGGGCGATCAGGGCGTCGTCGACCTCGACGGCGGAGGCACCGAGCCGGGCCGTCGCCGCCGCGGGGTCGCCGGCCAGGGCGATCGGTGGGGTGGGCGATCCTGGGCCGGGGAGGAGCTCCGTCACGGCCGGGACCCTAGCGAGGGCCCGGGCCCCTCAGCCCGAGGCGGAGCCGGGCGAGCCCGGCGAGCCGGGGATCAGAAGAAGTGGCCGACCACGTCGAGGACCAGGTCGGTGGCCAGGCTGGCGTTGACCTGGACCTTGCCGTTGGCGATGCCGGTCATGGCCAGCGTGGTGAAGCGGCCCGCGCTCCCGCCCCAGACCAGGGAGTTGGCCTGGGGCTTGGCCTGGCCGTCCGCCCAGATGGTGACGTTCCCGGCGCCCGCGGTGGCGTTGACCAGCAGGACGTTGACGACCGCCATCGTCGAGAACGCCTGCACCCCGCTGGCGTTGGCCTTCAGGTCGACGACCCGGGTGCCGGTGAGCTTGGTCTTGGGCCCCTGGCTCGGCGTCGTGCCGGGCCGGGAGTCGTAGACCCGGATCGGCGTGGCCAGCGGGTAGAAGGCGCCCGCCGACCCGTTCCCGACCATCGTCCGCCACGTCCCCGGATCGCCCTCGGCCGTGCACAGCCACAGGTTGGAGAAGGCGTCGAACACGATCTCGCCCCGCCGGTGGAAGATCTCGGTGTCCTGGATCGGCGGCACCCGACCGGGGAGGTGCGCCAGCATCAGGTGGGCGCGGCGGCCATTGGCGTTCACGCCGATGCCCTGCGTGCTGGTCGTCGTTCCGGAGAGGGCGTAGTTCGAGGTGCCTTCCACCGCGAATCCCACGCTGGTGCTGGCGCTGAGCCTCGTCGTGTTCGCCGCCGAGTTCGCGGACGACCCGAGGACCAGGGGATCGCCGTCGGCGGCGGCGGCGGGAGCACCGTCGATGAGCACGGCGCCGGCGGTGGCGGCGCCGGCGGCGGCCAGGCCCTTCGTCAGCAGGGCCCGCCGACCCAGAGTCGGGCCCGGCGACGGTGCGTCACCCGGGGCGGCTCGAAGGCCGGCGTTCTCGGTCTCCAGCGCCGTGGTCCGGGTGCGGAGGTCGGCGTTCTCGGCCTCCAGCCGGTCGAGGCGGGAGGCCAGGTCCGCGAGGGTGCGGTCGTCGGCCATGGGGACCGTCCCTTCCGCCACCGCCCGGCAGCGATCACTGGGCCGGCCGATGTGACCCGCTGACAGCGACGGTAGACCCCCTGGCGAGCCGCCGCCGTGGGCGTCGCTCGTGGTCTGCGCGCTCAGCGGTAGACGCCGACCACGTCGATCACGAGGTGGGTGCGGAGGGTGGAGTGGACCTGGACCCGTCCCTGGGTGTCGACGGCGGAGATGGCGACGGTGCTGAAGCGCCCGGCGTTCCCGCCGTAGACGATGGAGTTGGACTGCGGCTTGGCCGTTCCCGCCTTCCACACGGTGGCGTTGCCGCTGCCGGCCGTCGTGTTCACCAGCAGCAGGTTGAGCACCACGGTGCTGACGGTGGCGTCGATGCCGGACCCGGCCACGCCGAGGGCGATCGTGCGGGTCGTGTTGGCCTCGATGGGGGCCTTGGTGCCGACGGCGGGAGGGGTGCCGGGCCGCGAGTCGTAGGCCCGCACCGGTGTCGGCAGGGCGGTGAAGGCCCCGGCGCTGGGCCCGGTGGGGCCTCCTCCGCCGAGGCTCCGCCACGTCCCGGGCGCGCCGCTCTGAAGGCAGAACCACAGGGTCCCGGCGGTGTCCGCGTAGAGCTCGCCGCGCAGGTGGGCCCTGGTGTCCGACGGCGGGGAGCTGCCGGAGACGCCGAGACGCAGGCCCGCCAGCCCGCCGGTGGCGACCACGCCGTACGAATCCCGCGAGGAGGAGAACATGCCGTACCCGGTGCCGGCACTGAGGAGGAACCCGTTGCTCTGGCTGCTGATGCTGGTGACGACGGCCGCGGTGTGGGAGCGGGCGACCTTCATGGTGTCCCCGTCGGCGGCGGCGGCGGGGGCGGCGTCGAGCAGGACGGCGCCAGCGGCGGCCGCCCCGGCCAGGCCCAGGCCGCGCTTGACCGCATCCCGCCGGCCCAGCACGGCGGCCGGGGACGGCGGGCCGCTCGATGCCTCGCCGACCGGCGGTGCCGGGCGGTCGAGCCGAGCGCGCAGCTCGTCGTTCTCGGCCTCCAGGGCGGCGAGCCGCGCCTCGAGCCTGTCGATCCTGTCGTCGATGTGTGTGCCCACCGGGCCACTTTCCCACCGCCCGGGCGCGGCTGCTGGACACGCCCTAGGCGAGCCGGGTCTCCTCGGTGAGGCGGGGGGAGTCGACCTCGGGGACGGGGTCGGTGGCCACGTTGGTGACGTCGGCGTCGCTCGGGGCGTGGTTGGCCTCGCGCTCGTGGGCCAGCTGGGCCCGGTAGTCGGCGACCTGGGCCGCCACCTCGTCGTCGGTGAGCCCCAGCTCGGGCTGGATCAGCCGGCCCACGTCGTCGGCGGCGGCATCGGAGGCGTCGCGGGCCAGGAGGCGGGCGCGGGTGCGGCGGCTGAGGACGTCGTCAACGGTCCGGGCCATCTCGTGGCGGGCGGCGTAGACCGCCTCGGCCCGCAGGTAGGGGAGACCCTCGACCAGGGGCTCACCCAGGGCCGGGTCCCGGTCGATCAGGGCCAGCAGGGTGCGGGCCTCGCCGCCGAAGCGGTGGGCCAGGTGGTCGGTGCGCTCGTCGGCCCCGACGATCAGCGCGTCGTAGCCGTCGGCGCCCCGCAGACGGAGCTTGGCCGTGCGGCTGCGCCGGGCCCGGCGGGGGACCGTGTCGCCCAGCCCGTCGACGACGGTGTCGACGGTGTCGGCCGCCATCTCCCGGTAGGTCGTGAGCTTGCCGCCGGTGATCGTCACCACGCCCGAGGGCGAGGGGGCGACCTTGTGGCGGCGGGACAGGTCGGCGGTGCGGCCCGAGCTGGCCGACTTCACCAGGGGGCGCAGCCCGGCCCAGGTGCCGACCACGTCGTCGTCGGTGATCGACCCGCCGGTGGCGCCGTTGATGGCCTTGAGCAGGTAGGCGATGTCCTCGGCGGTGCACTGCGGGTCGTCGACCGCGCCCGAGTAGTCGGTGTCGGTGGTGCCGATGTAGGTCAGGTCGCCCCACGGCACCACGAACACGGAGCGCTTGTCGCCCGGCACCGGCACGACGGCGGCGATGTCGTTGCGCACCAGGTCCCACGGCACGGTGATGTGGACGCCCTTGGCCGGCCGGATCGAGTCCGGGTGGGTGCCCTCGTCGATGGCCCGCACGTCGTCGGCCCAGACACCGCCGGCGTTGACGACGGCTCGGCAGGCGATCCGCAGCTCGCGCCCGTCGGCCGCGACCCGGGCCGCGACCACGTGGCCGTCGTCGTCCTTGTCGAGCCCGACGAGACGGGTGCCGTTGGCGACGGCGGCGCCGTGGTCGATGGCCGCGGTGCGGGCAAGGGTCAGCGTGAGCCGGGCGTCGTCGGCCTGGGCGTCGTAGTAGAGGTACGACGAGGCCAGACGGTCGACCCGCAACGTCGGCATGTGGGCGACGGCCTCCTCGGGGCTGATGCGCTCGTGGATCTTGCCGACCCGCCACCCGCCGGTGAGGTCGTACATCCACATGGCCGTCCCGAGGGCCCGGGAGAGCTTGGGGTTCAGGACCCCGCCCTTGCCGGTGAACATGGGGATCAGGAAGGGCAGCACCTTCACCAGGTGGGGCGCGTTGCGCAGGAGGCGCTGACGCTCGTGGAGCGCCTCGTAGACCAGCCGGACCTCGCCCTGCTGGAGGTAGCGGAGCCCGCCGTGGACCAGCTTGGACGACTTCGAGGACGTGCCCGAGGCGAAGTCGTCCCGCTCGACCAGCCCGACGCGCAGCCCGCGCGAGGCGGCGTCG
>DATHEV010000704.1:0-4382 GCA_035318405.1 Iamia sp. | reverse complement strand
TGGGGAACTCGGAGCACGGCGCGGGCATCGTCGCGGTGAGCACCGACGGCCCGGGGATCCGGGCGGCGTCCGTCGAGGGCCCTGCGGGCTACTTCGTGGGCGACTTCGCCCAGCTGAAGCTCCTGCCCTTCGACCCGGGCCTCCCGTCGCCGACCGGCCTGATCCACGACGGAGGCGAGATCGTCCGAGACGGGGCCGGTGACCTCTGGTACGCGACGAAGAGGGTGTCGTTCGGCCAACCGGTCACCTGGCGGAAGCTCTCCGGTCTCGAGACGGCCGGGTCGCTCCACGTGCTACCGGTGCCGGTGCGCGTGTACGACTCGCGTCCGGGGACGTTCCCGCCCGTCGGGTCGAAGACACCGCTGCCGACCACCTCGGCTCGAGCCCTCGACCTCAAGGCCAACGGCAGCGGGGTGCCGGCCGGTGCCACCGCCGTCGTCGTCACCGTGCTGCTGGTCAACGCCGTGGCCGGGGCCGGCAACTTCACCATCTGGTCCAACAGCGCGGCCAAGCCGGTGTCGAACACGATGGTGTGGGGCCCGGCCGGCGGCCGGTTCAGCACCCAGGTCGTCACCGCCGTCGACACCGTCGCCCGGGTGAAGGTCCAGCCCTCGCTGAAGACGGACCTCGTCCTCGACGTGGTCGGCTACTACCGCTGACCCGGCCGCCGGGGGATGGCGGGGGAGTGGTCAGACCGGGATGAGCTCCTTCTCGGGCTCGCCGGCCGAGCCGGCATCGCCGTCGGTGTCGTCGTCGTCGTAGACGGCGTGACCCTCGACGTCGATCTTGGGCAGGATGCGATCGAGCCACTTGGGCAGCCACCAGTTGCGGTCGCCCAGGAGCTCCATGGTGGCGGGCACCAGCAGCATGCGGACGATGGTGGCGTCGAGCAGGACGGCGGTGGCCAGGCCGGTGCCGAACAGCTTGATGACCCGGTCGTTCTCGAGCAGGAACGACCCGAAGACGAACACCATGATCAAGGCGGCGGCGGTGATGACCCGGGCGGTGGCGGCCAGGCCGTTGGCCACCGACTCGTGGCTGTCGCCGGTGCGGTCCCACTCCTCCTTCACCCGGGAGAGCAGGAAGACCTCGTAGTCCATCGAGAGCCCGAAGACGATGGCGAACAGCATCATCGGCATGAACGGCTCGACCGGGGCGCCGTCGAAGTTGAACAGCCCGCCCAGCCAGCCCCACTGGAACCCGGCCACGACGATGCCGTAGGCGGCGCCGATCGACAGCAGGTTCATGAGGACGGCCTTCAGCGGCACGAGGATCGACCGGAACACCGCCATCAGCAGCAGGAACGACAGCGTCAGCACGGCGGCGAAGAACAGGGGCAGACGCGAGGCGAGGTAGTTCGAGAAGTCGACCTGGAAGGCGACGCTGCCGGTCACGGCCGGGTCGAGATCGGCGTCGCCGACGGCCGTGGGCAAGACGTCGTCGCGCAGCTGGTCGACGAGTGCGGTGGTGCCCTCGGCCTGCGGCGAGGTCTTGGGGATGACCTTCCAGAGGACGGCGGTGGGCGCCTCGGCGTCGTTGGGGAAGGCGGGAGAGGCGATCGCCACCCCGGGGGCGTGCTGAAGTGCGACCGTGATGCGCTCGAGCACGGCGGGGTCGGTGCCCTCGGGGACGGTCGTGACCACCATGAGGGGGCCGTTGAACCCGGGCCCGAACCCGTCGGCCAGCATGTCGTAGGCGACCCGGGTGTCGGTGCCCTCCGGGTAGTTGCCCTCGTCGGAGAACCCGAGGCGCAGGCCGAGCACGGGGATGGACAGCACGAGCAGGAGGGCGGCGCCGGCTCCGACGGACCGCCACGGGTGGTGCTGGACGGCCCGGCTCCAGCGGTAGGAGAAGGTCTGCTCGGGCGCCCGGCGGGACCGCATCGGCACCTCGCCCTTCAGCTTCGTCACGAAGAACCCGGCCACGAGGACCACCACGCCGGCGATCAGGAGGACGAGCGACACGCCCGTCGGCACGCCGAGGCCGACGAACACCAGGGCGAGGGCGACGAGGCCGGCGGCGATCAGGCCTCGCCAGCGGGTGACCTCGACGCGGCTGCCGGCAAACCCGAGCAGGGCGGGCAGCAGGGTGATCGAGGCCACGACGGTGACGGCCACGACGCTGGCCGCGCCGATGGCCAGGCCGGTCACGAAGCTGAGCCCCATGAGGGTCATCCCGAGGAGGGAGATCACCACGGTGGCGCCGGCGAACACCACGGCCCGGCCCGAGGTGTCGATGGCGACGGCGGTGGCCCGCTGTGTGGAGAGGCCCATGTGGAGGTTCTCGCGGTACCTCGTGACGATGAAGAGGGCGTAGTCGATGCCCACGCCGAGGCCGATCATCACGCCGAGGATGCTGGCGAAGTCGGGGATGGTGACGACGTTGGAGAGGATCCCGATGATCGTCGTGCCCAGGCCGATGCCGGCCAGGGCCACGCCGATGGGCAGGCCCATGGCCAGCACCGAGCCGAAGGCCAGGATGAGGATCACGATGGCGAAGCCGATGCCGAGCACCTCCGACGAGGGCTCCTCGAACTCGGCGAAGTTGCCGCCGCCGAGGTACAGGTCGGTGTCCGGGACCTCGGCCTTGGCGATCAGAGGCCGGATCTCCTCGCCGGCGGCCGTGAAGTCCTCGAACGACCAGCCGGCCGGGGCCTCGATCGAGGCGAAGGCGATGTGGTCGGCGTCGTCGCCCCGGGCGGCGACCTGCTGGTCGGCCGCGCCCCCGGCGTAGGGGCTGATGACGGTGAGGCCGTCGATCTTGGCGATCTCGGCGAAGAGGGCCTCCATGGGCTCCCGGACCGCCGGGTCGGTGACCTCGGCGTCGGAGCGGAACACGATCGAGCCGGCCTGGCCGGCCCCGGCGTCGCCGAAGTGGTCCTCGAGGATGGCCAGGCCGCGCTGGCTCTCGCCCGGCAGCGTGGGGTTGGACTCGGACTTGGTCCCGAGCGAGCTCGACACACCGCCCATCACGACCAGGGCGACGATCCAGAGACCGAGCACGATCCAGCGGTTGTCGTGGCACCAGCGACCCAGGCGAGCGAACATCTGCGACTCCATCGGCGACAGGCGTGTGGTTTGGAGGCCAGCCTCACCTGTTTGTGCATCCGTGCACAAGCGACCTTCGTCTCACTTGACCGATGTCACGCCCCAGCCGGGTGCCGGCGACGCCGACGGCCCCGGGGCCTGCCCCCGGCCGGTAGCGTCGGGGCCCGATGTGCGGACGGTTCGTCTCTTCCAGCTCCCCGGCCGACCTGGCCTCCTACTTCGGGGCCGAGGGCTCCGTCGACGAGACGCTGGAGCAGAACTACAACGTGGCCCCCACCAGCGACGTCTACGTCGTCCACGCCGACGGGGGCGTGCGCCGGGTCGACGCCTTCCACTGGGGCCTCGTCCCGCTGTGGGCCAAGGACCCCAAGGTCGGCAACCGGATGATCAACGCCCGGTCCGAGACGCTGGCCAGCAAGGGTGCGTTCAAGCCGGCGTTCAAGAAGCGGCGCTGCATCGTCCCCGCCGACGGCTTCTACGAGTGGAAGAAGCTGCCCGGCCAGAAGCGCAAGCAGCCCTTCTTCATCCACCGCCCCGACGACGAGCCCTTCGCCTTTGCCGGCCTGTGGGAGGTCTGGAAGGGCCCGGAGAAGGACGGGACCGAGAAGCTGCGGTCCACGACGATCATCACCACCGAGGCCAACGAGCCCATGTCGGCGATCCACGACCGGATGCCGGTGGTGCTCCCGCCGTCGGCATGGGACGCCTGGCTCGACCCCGACAACGACGACATCGACACGCTGGGCCAGCTGCTCGTGCCCGCCCCGGCGTCGCTCATCACCATGCACCCGGTCAGCACCGACGTCGGCAACGTCCGCAACCGGGGGCCCCAGCTCACCGAGGAGATCGCCCCCGAGGCCACCCTCGAGCTGGGCGGCGACGGCGCCGCCGGGTGACCTGGGCGGTCGCGGTCGCGGCCGCGGCGGCGACGGGGGGATGGCGATGAGCGGGGGTCGTCGCCGTCTCGGCATCCGGCGCCGGCTCGACGCCTCGGCCCTGCGGTGGCAGGCGCGCCTCGACACGGTGTGGGTCGACCGGACCCTGCCGTGGGCCATCGGCGGTGCACTGGCCGTGGCCCTGGCCGCCATCGGCTTCGCCGTGCAGCGTCAGCTCGACGGTGGGCCCACGCTGGCGGTCTGGACCCAGGCGGCGTGGAACCTGGAGAACGGCCACGGGGCCTCGTCGTCGCTGGCCGGCGGCAACCTCGTCACCGACCAGTGGGCGCTCACGTCCCTGCCGCTCCTGTGGGCGGGGCGGTGGATCCCCATGGGCCCGCTGCTGGCCGTCCTCCAGCCGCTGTGCCTCGGACTGGCCGTGGTCCCCATCTGGCGCATG
>DATHEV010000703.1:0-5423 GCA_035318405.1 Iamia sp. | reverse complement strand
CGACCCCGAGAGCGCCACCGTGAAGCTCCAGCAGGCGCTGGTCGCCGAGGGCGTCGTCACGGTGTGGGCCGCCGGCAACGACGGGGGCGACGGCTCGACGTCGCTGACCAACCCGCCGAGCATCGACCCGACGCCGGGCATCCTCTCGGTCGCCTCCTACGACGACGGTGGCACCGGCACCCGTGACGGCGTGGTGTCCGACTTCTCCTCCCGGGGCGCCGCCGCCGACCAGGCCACCTGGCCCGACCTCTCAGCCCCCGGCACCGACATCGAGTCGGCCTGCCGGCCCTACCTGGTGATCTGCAGCACCGGCCTGGCGCCGGTCAACGGACCCGGGCCGCTCGACGTCGCCACCTTCAACACCATCTCGGGCACGTCGATGGCGGCGCCGCACATCGCCGGCATCGTCGCCCAGCTGTTCCAGGCCGACCCCACCGCCACCCCGGCCGACATCGAGGCCGCCCTCGAGGCCAGCGCCCACAAGTTCACCAACGGCGCCGCCTACACCGGCTCCGACGAGTCCGGCTCGACCTCCTACGACAAGGGCCACGGCCTCGTCGACGTCGTCGCCGCGGTCGCCGCCCTGTGAGTCTCAGTCACTCGTTCACGTCCTCCGACCCCACCCACCGCCCTGAAGGTGTCGGCTTCGCCGACGCTGTCACATTGTCGGCTCACTCCGTTCCTTCGAACTTGAGGTGCTCGCTGCGCTCGCCCTGAGGGCCCCAGAGCCGGAGGCCTCGTTCCTCGGCCACACGGCTCTTCGCCTGGGGGTTCCCCCCAGACCCCCAGCGGCTGCGCCGGCCGCCGGGTTGGATCCGCCGCCCGCCCCGTGCCTGGGGCGGGCGGCGCCGCGAGCGACCAGCACCACGTTGGTGGTGCGCCCACGAGGTGCCAGGCACCTCGTGGGCGCACGGTCAGGGGTCCTTGCGGGTGGCGAGGGAGCGGATGGCGGTGCGGCCGGCGGGGGTGGCGGCGAGGAGGGCGGCCAGGCCGACCATGGCGGCGAGGGCCACGACCTCGCCGACCAGGCCGTCGGGGCCGGGCAGCCCACCGGCGCCGAGGAGCGCCACCCCGCCGATGAGGGTCGCGGCCACCACGGCGGCGGACCAGGTCAGCTCGGCGGTGACGACGGCGGGGTCGGGCTCGGCCACCGAGCGGCTCCGCCGGGCCAGGCCGGTGGCCTCACCGGCGGCGACCGCGGCCGCGGTCCACACCACCATGCTCGGGACGGAGCTGTCGCCGATGAGGGTCGACCCCGCGGCCACGCCCACCGCCCCCAGCCCGAAGACGAGGGCGACATCGCCCCCTCGCTGCCCGGTGAACGCCAGGCCGGCGGCGGCGGCGACGGCGAGGGTGACGACGAGCCCCAGCGGGGCGCCGGTGCCCCGCATCGAGAGGATCACGGTGGCGACACCGATCGCCGGCCCGACGGCGACGAGGACGGGGCGGGGGATCATCGGCTCAGCACCCGCGACCGGGCCGCAGCCGTCAGCCCGGCCACGGCGACGTCGGGTGGCGCCCCCGCCGGCACGGTGATGGTGCGCACGCCCCGGGCGGCCAGCCGGCGGCGCCGCTGCTCGACGTCCATCCGCCACAGCCGCACGGCCGCCGGCGGGACGGTGGCCAGGTCGTCGGCCAGCAGGGGGGTCGGGTCGATCACCACGGTCGCCACGTCGTGGCCCTGGCGCCGGAGCGTGCCGACGGCCCGGGTGAACAGGTCCGCCTGGAGGGTGGTGAGGGCCACGACGGTGGCCCCGGCCGGGATCACCTGGTGGGGCAGGTGCTCGATCCGGCTGTGCCGCCGGGGCTGCGGCGAGGTCACCGACAGCAGCTCCTCGAACAGCTGGTCGCGGCCCCGCTGGCCGCCGCGGGGCGAGGTCCACCGCAGGCCCCGGCCGAACAGCACGGCGCCGACCCGGTCCTGCCGGGTGAGGTGCAGGTCGGCCAGCACCCAGGCCACCCGCACGGCCTGGAGCAGCCCGACGGGCGGGTAGCCGCTGCCGTCGTCGGTGGTGTCGATGACGAGGACGACGTCGGTGGCCCGCTCCGGGTGGCGCTGGTTGGCCATCAGCTCGCCCCGCCGGGCCGACGCCTTCCAGTTCACCGAGCGCAGCGCGTCGCCGGGTTGGTAGGTGCGGAGGTCGGCGAACTCCGAGCCGTCGCCGCGCAGCCGGGTGAGGTGGCTGCCGGCGGTCGAGCGGGGCTCGGTGGCCGGGAGCAGCCGCCGGCCCCGGGGCGCCGCCGGCAGGACCCGGACCGTCCGGTGCAGCGTCACCCCTCCCGTCCAGCGCACCAGGCCGCCCAGGCCGTGGACCCGGACCACCACCTGGTCGACGCGCACCAGCCCCCAGTGCCGGGTCTCGGGCGTCGCCGTCCACCGGGTGGCCTCGGGCCCGACCCGGCGGATGACGGCCAGCGGGCCCTCGTCGTCGTCGAGCCGCACCGGTCCGACCACGCCCAGGATGACCTCGACCGTCAGCTCGCGGTCGGCCACCAGCTCCAGCTCGACGTCGAGCCGGTCGCCCTCGACCAGGCGGGGGCTCATCCCGACGACGTCGAGGCGCAGGTCGGGCTCGGAGGCGAGCGCCACCGCCAGCACGGCGAGGAGGAGGAACGGTGCTCCCAGCACCACGAGCTCGACCCGGGACGTGGCCAGGCCGAGCACCACGCCGAGGAGGCCGAGACCGGTGTAGGCCCCGAGCCGCGGCCCGCGCTCGCGCCGCAGGGGGACGACGGTGGGTCCCGCCTCGGCCGCGGCCTCCGGTCCCGCCGTCGGGGCCGACGGGGTATCGACCAGGGCGACCCGCGGCCGACCGACCGGGAACGTGGTGCCGTGGGGGTACACGGGGCTACTGCACCGACGGTGCCGGCACGGACGCCAGCACGTCGTCGAGCACGCGGGCCGGGTCGACCTGGCGCACCCACTGGTCGCTGGTGAGCAGCAGACGGTGCAGCAGCGCCGGGCGGGCGATGGCCTTGAGGTCGTCGGGCAGGACGAAGTCGCGGCCCGAGAGGACGGCCCGCACCCTCGCCAGCTTGAGCAGGGCCAGGCTGCCGCGGGGGCTGGCCCCGACGGCGAGCCGCCCGTCGTATCGGGTCGCCGCCACGAGGGCCACGGCGTAGGTGACGATGCGGGGGTCGACGTGGACGGCCTCCATCGAGTGCTGCATGCCGAGGAGGTCGTCGGGGCCGAGGACGGCGGTGACGGGCACGGTGTCGACGCCGCGGGCCAGCCGCCGGTTGAGCAGCTCCTCCTCGGCCGCGGTGTCGGGGTAGCCGACCGAGGTGCGGAGGGTGAACCGGTCGAGCTGGGCCTCGGGCAGCGGGTAGGTGCCCTCCTGCTCGATCGGGTTCTGGGTGGCGATGACGAGGAACGGCGACGGCAGGTCGCGGGTCGCGCCGTCCGCCGTGACCTGTCGTTCCTGCATGGCCTCGAGCAGTGCCGACTGGGTCTTGGCGGGGGCTCGGTTGATCTCGTCGGCCAGGACGACGTTGGCGAAGATCGGTCCGGGGAGGAACCGGAAGTCGCCCCGCTGCGAGTCGAGGATCGACACGCCGGTGATGTCGGCCGGCAGCAGGTCGGGGGTGAACTGGACCCGGCGGAAGCTGAGCCCGCTGGCGGTGGCGAAGGTCTGGGCGATGAGCGTCTTGGCCACCCCCGGCAGGTCCTCCAGAAGCACGTGGCCGTCGGCGAGCATGCCGCTGAGGACCAGCTCGAGCACGGCCCGCTTGCCCACCACCGCCTTCTCCACCTCGGCCAGCAGCACGGAGATGAGATCCGCGGTGCGGGCCAGGTCGGGTGGCGGGCCGCCGCCGGTGGCGGTCTTGCTCAGGTCGGCAGCGGGCGATGCAGGGGTGGTCACAGGGCCTCCAGGCGGTCGAGGGCGGCGTCCAGGTCGACGTGGCGGACGGGACGGTCGAGCGGGGTGGCGACGAGGACCCAGAGGTGCTCGCCGGCGAGGGCACGGGCGGCCTGGGCGTGGGCCGGGTCGTCGGGGTCGAGGCCCCGGGCGACGAGGCGCTGGCGGCCGAGACGGTGGATCGCGACCCGGCCGCCGACGTTCTGGCCCCGCCAGGAGCCGACCCCGACGGGCCGGTCGAAGGTGCCGGCCACGCGGCGCAGCTCGAGCGGCAGGGTGCCGGGCTCGGGCAGCACCACCCGGGCCGGGTCGAGGTCGGTGGCGGCGGGCTCGGGGTGCGCCCGGGCCCCGGCCATCACGATGGTGGCGAGGACGGCGCCGGCGATGGTCAGGACCACGAACCGCTCGACGATGGGGCGGACGACCGGGTGCGTGTGGGCCGCGGCCCAGAGCAGGGTGAGGACCACCAGGGCGGATCCGACGGGGATCAGCAGGGGGCGCCTCACCCGACCGTCTCCCGCACCCGCTCGAGGTCGGCGGCCGCCGCCTCGAGGGCCGCTCGGGCCCGGTCGCGCTGCCGGTCGGTCATGGCGTGGTCGCTGAAGCGGGCCTCGCCGAACAGGGCGGTGAGCTCCCGCAGAGGCTCGGGGCGGACGTCGAGGGCGGCCAGGACCCGCTCCAGGTGCTCCAGCGGGGTCTCGGCCGGGTGCCGGCCCTGGGCGCAGGCGGCGAGCCCCTCCAGGAGCAGGGCATAGGCGGCGATGATCGCCTGGCGGGGGTCGCCCGACAGGTCGAGCAGGCGGGCGCTGGCGTCGACCGAGGCCGCCATCACGGCCCGGTCGTGGGCCTCCTCGTCCCCGGGCTCGACGACCGGGCCGCGCCGGTTCGGCCGCCACCCCCGCAGGGCCAGGAAGGCGGCGATCAGCAGGACGACCACGACGCCCGCCAGGACGAGCAGGCCGAACCCGTGGAAGAGGCCACCCAGGAACCCGCTGCCCTCGGCGTCGGGGCGCTCGCGCTCGGGGCTCGCGGCGTCGTCGGCCGGCGCTCGGGGATCGGCGTCCGGGGCGGAGACGGCGGCGTCGGCGGGCACCTGGACGGGGACGAAGGTGTCCGATCCACCATCGGTGGGCCCGGGGTCCGGCACCCCGTAGACGCGGCCGTCCAGGCACTCGCCCCGCAGCCGGCCGTCGTCGAGGCACTGGTCGGTGAGCACCAGGACGTCGCCCTGCTCGGCCAGACAGCCGACGTCGACCCCGCCGCCGCCCGTGGTGCACGCCGCCGGGACGTCGATGCCCAGCTCGCGCTCGATGCACTCCGCCGACACCGAGCCCTCGCGGCGGCAGGCGCGGGGGACGACCTCGGCGGCGACGTCGACCGACGGTCCCCCCGGCTGGCCGTCGCCCAGGCAGGCCGGGTCGATCGTGCCCTCGTCGTCGATGCAGGCCTCGGCCAGCGACTCGGGTGGGGTGGCCTCGTGGAACAGCGACCGGGCCAGGCGGACGTCGGCCGGGGTGACGGCCGAGGGGTCGGGGTCGGCCACCAGCAGGCGGCCGTCGGCCA
>DATHEV010000702.1:0-8360 GCA_035318405.1 Iamia sp. | reverse complement strand
AGACGATCGTGACGGCGGCGGTCACCCCGCCGATCTCGGCCTCGGTGACGTCGCTCATCCCCGTGCCGGTGACGGTGACGAGGGCGCCGCGATCCACCGGCGTCGGCGCGACCGTGGTGACCACGGGGTCGAGCCGGAGGGTGTGGAAGGCGCCGTCCTGGGTGCCGACGTAGAGGCGCTCGCCGCCGGCGGTGCCGGCGACCATCCCGTTGGCCGGGCGCACCGGGACGGACAGGATCTTGACCGGGGTGGTGGCGGCCGGCTCGTAGAGACGGACGTTGGCCGCCGTGGCCTGGATGCTGCCGACCCGGTAGCCCCCGGTCGTGGTGGCGATGCCGTTCGGGTAGTTGGTGGCCGCCAGCGTTCCGCTGGGCGCCGAGAGGTCGGCCAGGTCCCACTGCGTGTACACGTACGGCGAGCCGCACGCCGTCCACGCGGTCGTCCCGTCGAGGGAGAGGGCCAGGTCGCGGCCGCTGCCGCAGCTGGCGGACGAGTGGGGGGCGCGGTCCAGCAGCAGAGGGGTGGCGCCGGAGACGTCGTAGACCTCGAGCCGGGACGGGCTGATGTTGCGGGACAGGACGTAGAGGCGCGCCGGGCTCTCGGTGGCCTGGAGCTCGGCGCGGACCCGCACCTGGGTGACCAGGCTGAGGGTGACCGTCCCGGTGACCGGGTCGAGCGAGCCCAGGCCGCCCCACTGGTCGCCGTGGGTGAACCAGATCCGGCCACCCGACCACGCCATGGACTGCACCAGCGGAGTGTCGAGATCCCACCCCCCGGTGACCTCGAGGCTGTCGGCGTCCACGGTGGTGATGCGCTCGGCCCCCGTGGCCAGGACGTAGAGGGTCCCGTCCCGCAGGAACAGGTCGATGGCACCGGTCTGGCCGGTGATGGTCTCGACCAGGGCCCCGTCGAGATCGTGGACGGTCACGGTGTCGCCGTCGGTGACGAACACGTGGCCGTTGACGTCGTCGACGACGATCTCGCCGAGGGTGCGGGGAGTGGCCGCGCCGGCCGGGACCGGCGTCACCTGGCCCATCGCGCTCACCGTCGTGCCCAGCACCGCCAGGCCGAGCACCGCCCGCGCCGCTCGTGCTCGCCAACCCGCCATGTGTGCCTCCGCTGTCGGCCGTCCTCGGCCTCATCGGCCGGGCGGGCCGGCCTGTGAGCGCCCTCAGCCCGGGGGGGCCACGCGGTGGGCGACGGCCGCGGCCTGGGTCCGGGAGCGGACGCCCAGCTTGGCCAGGATGTTGCTCACGTGGACCCCCGCTGTGCGGGTGCTGATGTAGAGGGCGGCGCCGATCTCGCCGTTGGTGCGACCCTCGGCCAGGAGGGCCAGGACCTCGACCTCGCGAGGGGTCAGCCCCAGGTCGCCGTACGGTGTCGCGGGGTCGGGGGAGGACGGCGGTGCGTCGGTGGCGGCCGCCGCGCCGAGGTCGCCCAGACGGGCCCGGCGGGACAGGGCGTCGAGCTCGTCGACGAGGGGTCGGGCCTCGATGGCCAGCGCCTCGGTCCGAGCCTCGGCCGCCAGCTCGGCGGCCACCCCGACCGTCCCGGCCGCCACCAGCGCCTCGGCCCGGCGCCAGCCGGCATAGATCCGGTGCCAGCGGTGGCCGAGCTCCGTGGCGACATCGCCCACCGCGGCCCACCGCGCCGCCTCCTCGGCCGGGTCGACGGCCCGGCCGCGGGCCGCCTCGGCGGCCACGAGGACGTTGGCCAGCGGCGGCGGGAGGGTGTTCTGCGGGGCGTCGGCCATCGGGGTGGCGGCGGTGGCCTCCAGCCCGGCTCGCGCCGCGGCCCGGGCGTCGTCGCGGAGCCCGGGGTCGAGGGCCCGGTCCGCCTGGATGCGGGCGACGATGGCGAGCACCTCCGCCCGGGACTGGGTGTCGGCCCCGACCCCGTCGCGCGCCAGCACATCGGCGGCCAGCGGCGCCGGGTCCTGGCGGGCGCGGGTGAGCCAGAGGTGCTCCAGGCGGATCCGGGTGAGGGCGCCCTCGAACTGGAGGTTGGACTCGCCGGCGACGATCGGGTCGAGCCGCTCGATGGCCGCGGCCACGCCGTCGAGGCGGCCCTGGAGGACGTCGAGCCAGACCTCGGTGAGGTCGGCGTGGATGTGCGCCATGTGGCCCTCGGCCTCGACCCGCTGCTCGACCATCGCCCGGGCCTCGGGCAGGCGGCCGATGCCCACCAGCACCTCGGCCGCGTTGAGGCGGGCGAAGCCATGACGGCGCAGGCCCCGCTCGAGGGCCCGGCGGTGGCCCTCCATGCCGTACTCGAGGGCCTGCTCGTTCCGGCCCAGCAGCCGCAGGGTGTCGGAGAGGTTGACGTAGGCCCGCGTCTCCCAGTCGAGGTCGTCGGTCTCGGTGGCGATGGCGAGCGAGGACTCCATCAGGGCGAGGCCCCGATCGACGTCGGTGCCGGTGAGCACCAGGTCGTGACCCACGACGTGCTGGGCCCGGCCGATGGTGGAGCGCTCGCCCGCCGCCTCCGCCTCGGTCAGCGCGACCCGCGCCTCCACCAGCCCGGCCACGGCGTCGCCGGTGAGCGTCAGGCTGTGGGCCAGCTCGATCTGGACCCGGGCCCGGTTGACGCTGGGGCGATCCGGGAACGTGGCCAGGGCCTGGCGGAGCATCCCGATCGACGCCTCGGCCGACCCGCTCGATCGCAGGACCCGACCGAGCAGCGCCACCAGCGCGCCCCGGCCGTCGGCCCGGTCGTCGGCGGTGAGGGCCGGGTCGGGGTGGAGGTCGTCGTGGGCCAGCTCGGCCTCGATCAGCGCCCGGGCCCGCGGGAGGCGGTTGCCGAGCACCAGGCCGGTGGCGGCGGCGGCCGCAACCATGAGCCGGTTGCGCCCGGCGGCGGCCACGGGGTCGTCGACCGCGTCCCACGTCTCCAGCGCCCGCTGCATGTGCTCGGTGGCCTCGGTGAAGGCGTAGGCGCGGCGGGCGGCGTCGCCGGCGCGGACCGACCAGCGCAGGGCGTGGGGAGCGTCGTTCGACTCGCGGGCGTGGAAGGCCACCCGGGCGGCGATGGCGGGGTCGTCCCCGGCCTGGTCCCGGCCGGCCAGGCCGGTGGCGAAGGCGGCGTGGAGGCCGATGCGCTCGGTGGGCAGGAGATCGGCCTCGACGACCTCGCGGGCCAGGGCGTGGCGGAAGTCGATGCCCTGGTCGTCGGCCACCAGGACCTGGTGGGCGACGGCGACGCGCACCCGGGCAGCCAGGTCGGCGGGGGCCAGGCCGGTGACATGGCGGAGCAGGGCGTCGTCGACCGGACCGGTGGCCGTGCCGGGACCGAGCGCCCGGACGACCTCGACGACCTCCGGCGGCAGGGCGTCGATGCGGATCTGGAGGACGTCCTGGAGACCGGGCGGGACGTCGGTGGTGTCGCACGCCTCGACCCCGGCGGCCACCAGCTCCTCGACGAAGAACGGCAGGCCGCTCGACCGGGCCACGACCCGCTCGAGGAGCCCGTCCTGTAGGGGCCCGCCGGCCAGCGCGGTGGCCAGGGCGGTGACCTCGCCGGCGTCGAGGGGCTCGACGGTCACCGACGTCACCGCCGGGAGGCGGCGCAGCTCGGCCAGCGCCGGCCGCAACGGGTGGGTGCGGTGGAGCTCGTCGGCCCGGTAGGTGAGGACGACGAGGAGACGCAGGCCGTCGAGGTTGCGGGCGAGGAAGTCGACCAGGTCGAGGGTCGAGGCCTCGGCCCAGTGGAGGTCCTCGAGGACCAGAGCGACGGGGCGGTCGCGGCCGAGGCGGTCGACCACGCCGATGACGAGCTCGAACAACCGGGCCGGGTCGGTGGTGACGGCGTCGAACACCGCCGGGCTGCCGCCGGCCGCGCCCAGCTCGGGCAGGAGTCGGGCCAGGTCGCCCCGGGCGGGGCCCACGACCCTCTCCCGCTCCATCTCGTCGAGGCCGCGCAGCAGGCCGCGCAGGGCGCCCGTGAGCGGGGCGAAGGGCTGGGTGCCCGAGCTGCGCGACGGGGTCGACCCGAGCAGCCACGCGCCGCCGGCGGCGAGGACGTCGGGCCGCAGCTCGGCCACCAGCCGGCTCTTGCCCACCCCGGCGTCGCCGCCCAGGAGGACGACGCCGGGCTTGCCGTCGACCACCGAGGCCCAGGCGGCGCGCACGGCCCGCAGCTCGTCGGCCCGCCCGACCAAGGCGGAGGCGGCACCGGGCATCGACATGGGTGCAGTCTCGCCGAGAGTCCTCTCGGTCACTCGTTCGCTGGCGCTCACTCCGTTCCTTCGAACTTGGCGTGGCTCGCTTCGCTCGCCGGGTCGGTGCCGTCTCCCCTCGCTCACGTCTCGTCGCCTGTGCGTTCACTGCGGATGGCGCTAGGCCGGGCGGGGTCAGCGCACGGCGTCGAGGATGGTCGCCCACTCGGGGACGATGAGGAGGTGGCCGACGCCCGAGGTGGTGTGGCGGGTCGGGGCGACGACCTGGGCCTCCCACCAGTCGCCGTGGTGGGGGGCGACGAAGTCGTCCTCGCTGTAGACGAGGTGCACCGGCGCCCCGATGGCCCGCGGGTCGAAGTCCCACGGCGCGATCTGGTCCGCGACGATGTCGGCGGCGCAGCCGATCGCCCCCTGGGCGAAGGCTGCGCCCAGCATGCCCACGACCCGCGCCCGCACGGCGGCGTCGGCCAGCAGGGGCTGGTCGGCCTCGCCGGCGACGAACCCGAGCCCGTCGTCCTCGCTGGGCTCGTCGCCGCCCCCGCCCGCCCCCTCGAGGATGGCGGCCAGCCGGGCCGTGGCCGTGAGCGGCTCGGCCCGCAGCGGCTCGAGCATCGCCTGCTGCTCCTCGGGGATCCACGACAGGTCATCGGGCGACGGCGTGCCCACGATGGCGACGGCCCGGACCCGGTCGGGGTGACGGGCGGCGAGGGCGGCGGCGACCCGGCCCCCGTGCGACCAGCCGACGACGGACGCCTCGGCCACGTCGAGGTGGTCGAGCACGGCGGCGACGTCGTCGGCCTGCCCGGTGAGCGTGGGCAGCACATCGGCCGACAGGGCCGTCGAGCCGCCGTAGCCCGGCCGGTCGATCGTGATCAGACGGACGCCGGCCGCGGCCGTGGCTGCCGGGTCGGGGTCGAGCACCCGCGAGCCGGGCGAGGAGTGGAGGAGGACGACGACCGGGCCGGCCGGATCGCCGACCTCGTCCACGGCGACGGTGCGGCCGTCGGTCATCTCGATGGTGAGGGTGGTGGTGGAGGGCATGGGCGTACTGTGCGGGTGGCCTGGTGACATCGTCCTGTCACCATCTCTCGACATCCTTCGGAGCGCTGGTGAACCGCACCGATCGTCTCTACGCCATCACCGAGGAGCTGCGCCGGGCCGGGCCCGCCGGGCGGACCAGCGCCGCCCTGGCCGAGCGCTTCGAGGTAGCCACCCGCACGGTCAAGCGCGACGTCCTGGCGCTCCAGGAGGCGGGGCTGCCCATCTGGGCGACTGCCGGGCCCGGGGGCGGCTACGTGCTCGACGACAGCGCCACCCTCCCGCCGCTGACGTTCTCGGCCCGCGAGGCCATCGCCCTCTCGGTGGCGCTGGCCATGGGGCGAGCCCTCCCGTTCGCCCCCGACGGCCAGACGGCGCTGACCAAGCTGCTGGGCGCCATGCGCCCCGACGATCGGACCGCGGCCGAGGCCCTCGGCGGGCGGATCTGGACCCGCACCCGACCCGACGAGCGGGACCCGGCCGACCGCTCGGGGCCGATGCGCTCGGACGTCCGGCCGGCGGCCGCCCGGGTGGTCGACGAGGCGATCCGGGACCAGGTCGTCGTGGTCATCGACTACACCGACCGCGACGGGACGACGACCGAGCGCCGCCCGGTCGAGCCCCAGATCTACGCCCTGAACGGCGACCAGTGGTTCCTGCTGGCGTGGTGCCGGCGACGACGAGGCGGACGGTGGTTCCGTCTCGACCGCATCGACCGGGCCGTGCTCACCACCGAGCGGGTCGTGCCCCGCGACCTGGAAGCCGTCTTCGGCCTGCCGCCCGAGGGCGCCGCTCCCGTCGTCCTGCGCTGACACCGGTACCGTCTCCCCCGTGGGCGACCCTCCTCTGGTCGACGTGGGGACCTTCGACCGGGTCGAGGGCACGGGCGCGGCCGACGACTTCGTGACGTGGATGGCCCACCAGCGCCGGGGTGGGGCCGACGCCGCCGTCGACGCCCTGGGCCTGGCCACGGGAGACCGTGTGCTCGACCTCGGGTGCGGGCCGGGCGTCGACCTGGCCGCGCTCGCCGCCCGGGTCGGGCCGACCGGCCTCGCCGTCGGGCTCGATCGTTCGCCGGCCATGGCGACGGCGGCCCGGACGACGACCGCGTCGACCGCGTCGGCCGGCGTGCTCGTCGGCGACGGCCAGGCCCTGCCGTTCGCCTCGTCCGCCTTCGCCGGGGCGTGGGCCCGAGCCGTGCTGGTCCACACCCCGACGCCGGCCGCGGCGGTGGCCGAGCTGGCCCGGGTCGTGCGGGCCGGCGGGCCCATCGTCTTGTCGGAGCCCGACCACGGCTCGCACGTGGTGGCCACCGACGAGATCGACGTCTTCGAGCGCGTACGGGCCCACCGCCGCACGACGTTCCGCCACCCGCTCGTCGGGCGCGACCTCCCGGCCCTCGCCGTGGGCGCCGGGCTGGAGGTGGTGGGTCGGTGGCTGGGGCCGATCGAGCACCGCTCGCTGGCCCGGGCGCGGGCCGCGGGCGGGCCCTTCGACGTGGCCGTCGCCGCTGCGGTGGAAGCCGGGGCGATCACCGCCGACGAGGGCCGGCGCTACCTCGCCTCGCTGGAGGAGCGCAACGCGGTGGGCGCCTTCCTGTTCGCCGCCCTCGCCGTCACCGTGGTGGCCCGCCGGTCATCTGACCAGGGCTGATCCTCACTGTCACACCCCCTGCGTAGGGTCGAAGGTCCACGTCACCGATCCGGGCGGAGAGGAGACCACCACCATGTCCGACACCACACGCACCGCCGTCGAGACCTACTTCCGCACGTGGCGCCAGCGGGACTTCGCCGCCTTCCGCGCCAACCTCACCGACGACGTCACCTTCGAGGGTCCGATGGCCACCGTCGAGGGCGCCGATGACTGCGCCGCCGGCGTCGAGGGGATGTCGCAGGCCCTCGACGACATCGTCGTCACCAAGGTGTTCGTCGACGGCGACGACGCCACCATCTGGTTCGAGCTCCACACGAAGGGAGGTGAGGTCCTGCCCGTGGCCAACTGGAGCCACGTCACCGACGGCAAGGTCGATCGCATCCGGGTCGTCTTCGACCCACGGCCGATGCTCGGCTGAACCGGCCGGCCGCGCCCGCCGGGGGCGGCCGGTACCCTCGGCGCCCATGCCCGATGACGACCGGCTGTACCACATCGGTTTCGCGCCGTCGGACCTGCCCGAGGGGGCCGACATCGCCCTGCTGAGCGGCGACCCGGGACGGTCGGAGCTGATCGCCACCGAGCATCTGGACGGCGGCCGGCCGCTGGCCCGCAACCGCGGTCTCGACTCCTTCGTGGCCACCCTGCCGGGCGGCCGCCCGGTGGTCTGCGCCACCAGCGGGATGGGGGCGCCGTCGATGAGCATCGTGGTCAACGAGCTGGTGCAGGCCGGCATCGGCACGGTGATCCGCATCGGCACCAGCGGCTCGATCCAGGACCACGTCCGCACCGGGTCGGTGGTGGTGGCCCACGCCGCCCTCACCAACCAGGGCGCGGCCGACGACATCGCCCCGCCCCGCTACCCCGCCGCCGCCGACCCCTTCCTGACCGTGGCCCTGGCCCAGGCCGCCGCCGACCTCGGGTTCGACCACCACGTGGGCACGGTGGCGTCGGTCGACACCTTCTTCGAGGGCCAGGAGCGCTCGGCCTCGTCGGCCAACCCCCACCTGCTCCGACGGCTGCGGGGGATGATCGACGAGTACGCCGACCTCGGCATCCTGAGCTTCGAGATGGAGGCCGGCACGCTGCTCAAGATGGGCAGCGTGTACGGGTTCGCCGCCGGCTGCGTGGTGGGCGTCGTGGCCCAGCGCTCCGAGGACGAGCGTCCCGACCTGGCCGAGAAGGACGCGGCCGTCGATCGGGCCCTCCGCACCGCCATCGCCGCCGCCGACGCCTGGTCGCGGCGCCCCGCCTGACCCCTCCCCGGCGGGCCCGGCGCGGGGCTACGGTGCGCGCCGTGGGCATGAAGTTCGAGGGTGCGGTCGTCCTGGTGACCGGGGCGACCGGTGGCATCGGGCGGGCGCTGGTCGAGGCGGCCGAGTCCCGGGGCGGGGGTGTCCGAGCAGCGGGCACCGACCCGGGGCGGGCGCGGCGGCTGGGTGGGGTCAGCTCTCGCAGCCGACCCCGTCGCCGTTGCTGTCGAGGTCGTAGATGTCGG
>DATHEV010000701.1:0-4055 GCA_035318405.1 Iamia sp. | reverse complement strand
GCGCCGTACTGTGTGCCGCGACGGGCCCGGTCCCGAGATGGAGGCACGATGTCGGGGTTCTTGCTGGCCGCGGCCGAGGGCGGTGCCCTGCCCGAGGGCGCCGTCGCCCTCAAGGAGCTCACCACCGAGCACAACATCGCCTGGGTGATCATCGACGTGGTCATCATCTTGGCGGTGGCCCGGCTGGTGGGGGCGCTGTTCCGCCGCATCGGCCAACCGCCCGTCATCGGCGAGATCCTGGCCGGGCTGATCATGGGGCCGCTGATCCTCGGGTCGGGCACGGTCACCGACCTGTTCGGCCTCGACAAGCCGATCAGCGACACGCTGTTCCCCGCCGACGCCCGTCCGTTCCTCAAGGTCCTGGCCGAGCTGGGGCTCGTGATCTTCATGTTCGTGGTCGGGCTCGAGCTCGACATGAAGCTGATCAAGGGCAAGGAGCGCCTGGCCGCAGGGGTGTCGATCACCTCGGTCCTCCTCCCGTTCACCCTCGGCTTCGGCCTGGCCTCCCTGATCCGCGACGACTACCTGCCCGACGGCATCGACTTCCTCCCCTTCGCGCTGTTCATCGGCGCCTCGATGTCGGTGACGGCGTTCCCGGTGCTGGCCCGCATCCTCACCGAGCGCCGCATGCAGGCCACGCCCGTCGGTGCCGTCAGCCTGGCCTGCGCCGCCATCGACGACATCCTGGCCTGGTCGCTGCTGGCCCTCGTCACCGCCGTCATCGAGTCGTCCTCGGGGAGCGGGGGCAGTCCCGCCGCCGACCTCGGCCGGGTCGTGGGGCTCACCATCGCCTTCGGCATCTTCATGTCGGTGGCGGTCAAGCCGGTGCTCGTCTGGCTCAACGGGCGGTTCAAGGCGCAGGGCCTCACCCCCGACATCCTCGCCACCGTGCTGGGGATCCTCCTGGTGTCCTCCTGGGTCACCTCCCACATCGGCATCCACTCGATCTTCGGCGCCTTCATGCTCGGCGTCGTCTTCCCCCGCGAGGGCGCGGCGGAGTTCACCCACGCCATGCTCGAGAAGATCGAGAGCGTGGCGGTGCTGCTCCTGCTGCCGCTGTTCTTCATCGTCACCGGGCTCAACGCCAAGATCCCGTCGGGTGTCGAGGTGGGCGAGTTCCTCAAGCTGCTGGGGATGATCCTCGTCGTCGCCTGCGTGGGGAAGTTCGTCGGCGCCACCGTCGCCGGTCGCGTCCAGGGGATGTCGTGGCGGCGCTCGGCGGCCATCGGCACGCTGATGAACACCCGGGGCCTCACCGAGCTGGTGCTGCTGTCGATCGGCCTCGACAAGGGCGTGCTGAACGGCACCATGTTCACCGCCCTGGTGCTGATGGCGATCATCACGACGGTGATGACCTCGCCGCTGCTCAACAAGATCTACCCGCAGCGGATGGTCGAGCACGACATCGCCGAGGCGGAGCGGGCCGCACTGGGCGACGCCATCGCCTTCCGGGTGCTCGTGGCCATCGACGACCCGACCCGGGCCGAGCCGGTCGTCGACCTGGCCTGCGGGATCGCCCGGGCCCAGCAGCCGGCCGAGGTCGTGCTCACCAACTTCGAGGAGCAGAAGGAGAACGCGACCGGGCGCGAGCTCTCCAGCTACCTCGACGCCATCGCCGGCGAGCTCGACACCATGCACGGACTCGAGGAGCGGGTGCGGGCCCAGGGGCTCTCGGTGCAGTCGTTCTCGCAGCGGACCACCTCGCTGGCCGCCGACATCGCCGCCCAGGCCCAGCGGATGGGCGTCCGGCTCGTGCTCGTGGGCGACCGGCGCGACGACCCGGCGTGGGTCGCCACCGTGGGCGAGCTGGTGGCCCTCGGGCCGGCCGATGTCGGCGTCGTCGTGGCCCCGCTGCCCCGGGCCGCCCCGCTGGAGAAGCCGGCCGCCGGGTCGCCGGTGGTCGAGGTGGGCGACGGACCCGCCGGGATCGCCGCCCTCGAGTACGGCGTGCGCCTCGCCCTTCCGGCGGGCAACGCCCCCACCATCGTGGGCCTCGGGTCCGCCGGGCGCGGCGCCAAGCGCTTCGCCACGGTGGTCGAGCGGCTGCGGACGCTGGGCCACGAGGCGCACACGGTGGACGCCGGCCTCGACACCCCCGAGGGCGCCGCCGCGGCCGTCGACGCCGTGGCCGTCGTCCGGCCCTTCGCCGGCCCCGAGGGCCTCCAGCCCGTCGAGCGGGCCCGGCCCGACGCCGAGCGCTTCGGCTGCCCCGTGCTCCTCGTCGCCCCCGACCCCAACCAGCTCGAGCGCTCCGCCCTCGACACCCTCCTCACCGAAGCCGAGTCCACCCCCGACCCCGTCACCTAGCCGGGAAGGAGGGTCAGCGGACGAGGCTGGACTCGAAGACGGCGCTGCGGCGGCCGAGGGCGACGCGCATGCCGGGGGTGAGGACGACGGACTGGCCCTCGGGGATCGGGACCCACTGCTGGCCGTTCTCGTCCCACACGAACGAGCCGTTGGTGCCGGACAGGTTGACCAGGTGGACGTCCCAGTCGACGAGGCGGAGCTCGGCGTGGGCCCGGGAGATCGACCGCTCGGGGTCGTCGACCGGCAGGGGCAGGGCCAGGCCCTGCTGCACCAGCTCGCTCACGTCGGGCTGGCGGCCGACGACGTAGTCGGACGACAGCGAGAACGTGGCCCCGTCCTCGAACACCATCACCCCGAGCGGGGGCCGCGGCCCCTGGGTGAGGATCTGGGTGTTCTGCACCATCGAGATGCCGCAGGACGAGCAGAAGCGGGAGCGGGGGTCGTTGAAGTGGCCCCGCGAGCAGATGACGCCCTGGACGTGGACCTCGGCGGTGATCTGGTCGGGCTGGCGGACCGCGCCCGGGTCGGTCTCGACCGGCAGGGCCTCGCGGTCGGCGGGCTCCTCGTCGTCGAGCGCACCCAGCAGCTGCGAGGTGAACTCGGCCGGAGGGGCGTCGGCGGCCGGGGCCGGGGTCTCGGCGACGGGGGCCGAGGGGATCGCCATGGTGGCGGCCTCGAAGGCCGGCGGCGCCGGGTCCTCGGCGGGGAGGTCGGCCACCGGGAGGGCGTCGAACGGCACCGGCTCGGGGGCCGAGGGCGGCGGGGCGGTGGGCGGGCTGACGAGCGACGACCCGTCGGGCGGCGGGGTCGGCGTGCCGGGCGCCTCCGGGATGGCGGTGGCGGCGAAGCCCCCGTCGGGCGCGAGGGCGTCGTCGGCCGGGGCCTTGGCGAGCGACGGCGCGGTCCCGGCGGCATCGGGCTCGGCGGCATCGGGCTCGGGCGAGCCCCACGCGGGCGCCTGAGCGGCGTTGGCCGCCTCGGCCTGGACGATGTCGTCGGCGTCGAAGTCGGCGGTGGACGGGGTCCACGCCTGGGTGGGGGCGTCGAGGACGGGGTCGACGGCCGCCGCCGTGGCCGCGGCCGCCTCCTCGGCCGCCATGGCCTCGGTCGACGCCGACGAGGTGTACGGGTTGGACTCGGCGTCGGCCGGCGGTGAGACCGACACCTCGGCCGCCGGCGGGGCGGGTGTGGGCTCGGACACCACCGACATGGCGGCGACGGCATCGGCCTCCGACGACGACGAGGGCGAGGACACGGGCGGCGGCGTGGCCGCCGGCGCGGGAGCGGGCGCGGCGGGCTCCTCGATGGCGGCGACCGTCGGGGCCTCGTCGGCGGCCGGCGCCGTGGCCGGCGGGACGTCGGCCACCGGGGCGTCGGTGGGGGAGGTGAGGGTGGTGATCGAGAAGCCGTTGCCGGGCGCGGTGCCGGCCTGGACGTCGACGTCGAACACCGGGGCCGGGACCGGCGCCCCGGCGAGGTTGACCGCGATGGTGTGGAACGTGCCTGCCACCTCCCGATCGACGCCGGTGAACGAGCCCACGCCGGTGAGGGTCTCCTCGGCGTCGGGGCCCATCAGGTGGACCTCGACCGAGCCGTAGACCTTGACGTAGGTGCCGGCGTCGGAGGCGGCGATCACGGCGAAGCCGGGCAGGGCGACGGCGTCGTCGGCCGCCACCAGGGCGGCCAGGTCACGGGCGAGGGCCCGGGCCGGCGTGGCACTGGTGGTGGCGGCCACGGCGTCGGTGAGC
>DATHEV010000700.1:0-7974 GCA_035318405.1 Iamia sp. | reverse complement strand
AAGACGGTGTGCTCCGAGGCCGTCTTCCGCATCGCCGACCGGTGCGTGCAGATCCTCGGCGGCACCGGGATCACCCGCGAGACCGTGGTCGAGCGGATCTTCCGCGACGTCCGCGCCTTCCGCATCTACGACGGCCCGTCAGAGGTCCACCGCTGGTCGATCGCCCGCCGGATCGTCCGCGCCGCCCAGGACCAGCCCGCCTAGCTCGCCTCGACGCCCGTGCCGCCGATCTTGGCCGATCGGCCCCGGTAGTACGTGCTGGCGCCCTCGCGCCGCTCGAACGACGGCACCGCGTCAGTGACCGGCAACCGGGGGCGGGGCTCGTCGGGGCGCAGCCACGCCCGGAGGAAGAGCCGCCCGTTCCCCTCGCCGGGGGCGTCGTCGAACCCCCGCCGGGAGTGGAGGGTGACCAGGTCGTTGGCCAGCAGGATCTGCCCCGGCTGCACGACCGCCTCGAAGGCGACGCCGGGGCGGCTGGCCACCGCGTCGAAGTAGTCGAGGGCCTCGCGCGTGCGCGGGTCGTGCACCTCGCCGACCTCGTCCATCGCCGACTCGATGATCGCCCGGGCGTAGCGGCACGTCAGCAGCCCGTCGACCACCGAGAACGTCGGGATCCGCTCCTCGGTGACCGGGGCCTCGTCCGGCAGGGCGCTGTCGAGGCGGTGGAACCGGAACCCGGCGTAGAGCGGCTCGAGCAGGTCGGGCCGCTCCTCGCTGATGATGTTGTGGATCGTGACGGCGCTGGCGTACACGCTCTCCCCGCCCGTCGCCGCGGTGCGGACCGAGAGCATGGCCAGGAAGCCGTGCGAGAAGTCGCTGTGCAGGTTCAGCTCGGCCGAGTTGCGGTACCCGCGCTCGCGGGTGTCCTTGCCACTGACGTTCTCGACCCGGCCGACCCGATCGCCCAGCACCGACTGCATCTCGGGTGCCCCGAAGTGCGACATCAGGCCGAGGTAGGTGAGCGCGACCTTCTCGATCGGCCACTCCCCCACCGGGAGGTGCTCGAGCACGACGAACCCCCGGCCGTACTGGACCTCGTGGAGCAGCTCGGCGAGCTCGTCCTCGATCCCCGGCAGCGGGAAGTCGGCGCGCGTCAGCGTGTCGGTCGTGACGCCGGCGGCGACACATCGCTCGTAGGCGTCCTCGAGCGGCGCGAGGTGGCGCGGCTCGAGCCGGAAGGCGACCGACGAGAGCGAGTCGAGGTCGGTGCCCCGCCACGCGCTCGGGTGCCCAACCTGTACCGGACCCACCACGTCATGCTCCTTGGCTCGTCGCCTCCGCCATGGTGCGGATCGACCCCCGCGGGGGCAACGGCTCGTCGCGCACCCTGTCGTCGATCCCGACAACGCCGCGGAGGATGCGGGGGACCAGGGCCCGGGCCACCGGGAGCCGGTCCAGGGCGAAGAGGCGGACGCGCCGGGCCAGCGCCGCATCGCGCCGGTGGCCGGGAACGAGGATCTGCCGCGCCAGCAGGGCGGCGGCGACCGTCGTGGCCGTGAGCTCGAGGTAGGGGGTGGCGACGGCCCGGCGATCCTCGACGGCGTCGGCGGCGAGGAGGTGCTCGGTGGCGGTGCGCACGGCGCCGATCGCCTGGTCGACCTCATGGGCGGCATCGTCGAAGCCCTCGAGCGCGCCGAGCGCCCGGGCCGTGTCGTCGATGTCGTGGAGGAGGGCGGCCATGGCGATGCCGCCGTCACGGCGGACCTTGCGCTCGACCAGGTCGATGGCCTGGATGCCGTTGGTGCCCTCGTAGATGGGCCCGATGCGGCTGTCGCGCCAGTGCTGGGCCACGCCGGTCTCCTCGACGTAGCCCATGCCCCCGTGGACCTGGATGGCGACCGACGTGAGCCGGACACCCTCGTCGGTCGGCCACGCCTTGGCCAGCGGCGTGAGCAGGTCGGCCCGGGACTGGCCCAGACGCCGGCGCTCGGCGTCGGGGTGGTGGCGGGCCACGTCGGCCGCGGCGGCCGTCTCGTAGAGGAGGGCCCGCATGGCGTCGATGCCCGACGCCATGTCGAGCAGCATCCGGCGCACGTCGGGGTGCTCGCCGATCGGCACCCCGCCCTGGACCCGGTCGCGGGCGTGGGCGACGGCGGCCTGGTAGCCGCGCTCGGCCACGGCCAGGCCCTGGAGCCCGATCGACAGCCGGGCCGCGTTCATCATGGTGAACATCCCGGCCATCCCGCCGCCGACCGCGCCGACCAGCTCGCCGACGGCGCCGTCGAGCTCGAGGACGCAGGTGGGGCTGGCATGGAGGCCGAGCTTGCGCTCGAGGCCGACCACCCGCACACCGTTGGCGCGCAGCCCATCGGAGGGCAGCCCGGCGCCGGACCGGTCGCGGCGCACGAGGAACAGCGAGATCCCCTTCGTGCCCGCCGGCGCGCCCGGGGTCCGGGCCAGGACGAGGTGGACGATGCCGTCGGCCAGGTCGTGGTCGCCCCAGGTGATGAAGATCTTGGTACCGGTGAGCGACCACGTGCCGTCGTCGCCGGGCACGGCACGGGTCCGCACCGCCCCCACGTCGGAGCCGGCCTCGGGCTCGGTCATGCACATCGTGCCCGTCCACTCACCGCTGACCAGGTGGGGCAGGTAGGCAGCCCGCTGCTCGGCGCTCCCCCACCGCTCCAGCAGGTGGACGGCGCCGTGGGTGAGCATCGGGCAGAGGGAGAGCCCGAGGTTGGCCGAGTCGAGGAGCTCCTCGGCAGCCAGGCCCACCAGCGCCGGGAACCCACCGCCCCCGGCCGCACCGGGCATGGCCAGCGCGGCCCAGCCGGCCTCGACGAAGCCCCGGTACGCCCGGCGGATCTCGGCCGGCGTGGTCACGGCGCCGCTGTCGGGGTCGAGACGGGGCGGCTGCTGGTCGCCGATGCGGTCGCTGGGCAGCCACACCTCCTCGGCGAACCGGCCGACCTCGGCCAGCACGTCGGTCACGTCCTGGCGCTCGATCTCGGCGTAGGCGGGCCAGCGGAGCATCGAGGCCAGGCCGGCCGCGTCCAGGGCCCCGGCGATGGCGGCGACGGGAGCGCGGTAGGTCGCCACCGTCAGCCCCCGTACAGGTGGAAGCCGCGGCCCGACTTCCGGCCCAGGAGCCCGGCCTCGACCATGCGGGACAGGAGGGGCGGGGGGGCGTAGAGCGGCTCCTTGAACTCCTCGTAAAGGGACACGGCGACCGCCATCGTCGTGTCGAGCCCGATGAGGTCGGAGAGGGCCAGCGGGCCCATGGGGTGGGCGCAGCCCTGGACCATGCCGGTGTCGATGTCCTCGGCGGTGGCGAAGCCGGACTCGAGCATGCGGATCGCCGAGAGCAGGTACGGGATGAGCAGGGCGTTGACGATGAACCCGGCCCGGTCCTGCGAGCGGATCACGTGCTTGTCGAGGACCTCGGTCGCGAACGACTCGGCCGCGGCGGTCGTCTCCTCGCTGGTGACGAGCGACGACACCAGCTCCACGAGGGGCAGCACCGGCACCGGGTTGAAGAAGTGGAGCCCGACGACCTGCTCGGGGCGCGTCGTCGCCATGGCCAGCTTCATGATCGGGATCGACGACGTGTTCGACGCCAGGACGGCGTCGGGGGCCTCGACCACCTCGTCGAGCCGCCGGAACACCTCGGTCTTGAGGGCCTCGTCCTCGGTGACGGCCTCGATGACCAGCTGCCGGTCGCTCAGGGCGCCGTGATCCGTGGTGAAGCGCATGGCCTCGAGGGCCCGCTCGGAGGCGTCGGCGTCGAGCTTGCCCCGCCGCACGGCGTTGGCCAGCGACCCGGCGATCCGCTCCCGACCGGCGGCGAGCACACCGTCGTCGGCATCGAGCACCACCACGTCCCGGCCCTGGCGGGCGACCACCTCGGCGATGCCCGACCCCATGAGCCCGCAACCGACCACACCTACGCGTTCGATGTACATGACCGCACTGTAGATGAGCCCTCATCTACTTCGGAACCACCGGGCCGCACTACGTTCGTCGCCGTGGACAAGGACCCGAGCGACCCCGGGTTCGACCCGCTGGAGGAGGCCCAGCGCCAGTGGCTGGCCCACGACCTGGGCGAGGACCTGGCCATGGCCACGGCCACGTCGATCATCCACGCCCAGCAGGTGGTCACCACGGCCATCGAGCGGGCCCTGCGCCCCCTCGACCTCACCTTCGCCCGCTACGAGATCCTCATGCTGCTGTCGTTCTCGCGGGCCGGTGCGCTGCCCATCACCAAGGTGGGCGAGCGGCTGCTCGTCCACCCCACCGGCATCACCAAGCTGGTCGACAAGCTCGAGGCCCAGGGGCTGGTGCGCCGGGAGCCCAACCCCAACGACCGGCGCGGCGTCCTCGCCCGCGTGACACCCGAGGGACGGCGGGTCGGCACGCGGGCGTCGAAGGTGCTGGCCGGCGTCCGCTTCGGCGCCGACCTCCCCGAGGAGGACCTCCTCCAGCTGGTCGACCTGCTGCGGCGGCTCCGGGGTGCCGGCCGCATCGAGGGCTGAGACTCAGCCCCCGCCCAGCCGGCGGTCCCGGGCCGCGACCAGGCGGCGCCGCAGCTCATCGTTGCCGTCGCGGTAGCCGACCAGCTCGAGGAGCCCGGCCGGGGCGGTGGCGACCACGTCGGGATCGAGGACCGCGGTCCAGTTGACCTGGGGCCGGAGCCACGGCAGCACGTAGTAGGCGAAGATGCCGGCCCGCTCCTGGTCAGCGGTGGTGTTGGCCCCGGAGGTGTGCCAGACCCGGGCGTCCATCAGGGCGACCGAGCCGGCCGGCGCCACGATGGGGACGGTCTCGACCTCCTCCGCCGGCTCGGGGCCCCGGACGGCCCCGACGGTGCCGGGCACGTAGCGCGTCGCCCCCGTCGACTCGGTGAAGTCGTCGAGCAGCCACATCACGTTGAGGGCCAGGGGCGTCGGGGGCCACGGCGGGACCACGTAGCCCTGGTCGGCGTGCAGCTCCATCGAGCCGGAGCCGGGCAGGGCGATGTTGGCCGAGATGTTCGACAGCAGGAACCGCTCCCCCAGCAGGGCCGTGGCGGCGGCCAGGGCGACCTCGTGCAGGGCCAGCCCGACGAAGGCGGCGCCCTCGTTCAGCAGGCGGACCACCCGCAGGTTGTTGGCGTTCGGGTCGAGGGCGGCGACGCGGAGCTCCTCGCCCCGTCGCTCCTCCGCCTCGGCCGCGGCCCACAGGGCGGCCCGGACCGACGCCGTCTCGTCGGGGTCGAGGACGCCGGTGACGACGCCCACGCCGGTCTCGCGCACGTCGGCCACGGCCTCGTCGAGCGTCGATCGGGGCGTTGAACGGGGCGTTGAACGGGGGATCGGCGACACGGCCGCGATGGTCGGGAACGCGGCCGTCACCGGCAACGGGCTCCCGGGACGGAGTTGGGCCGATCCACAAGACGGCGCCGCCTCGGCCCCGCCGGGCCCGGCCGGGTGGGCGACGATCGCCGGATGCTGCCCCGGACGATCTTCGGACCCGAGCACGACGCCTTCCGGGCCACGGCCCGCGCCTTCATCCGCGACCAGGCCGTCCCGTGCAGCGACCGCTGGGAGGAGCAGGGCTTCGTCGACCGGTCGTACTGGGAGGCGGCCGCGGCGCAGGGGTTCGTGGGCTTCGAGGCCCCCGAGGCGCTCGGCGGGATCGGGCTGCGGGACTTCCGCTTCAACGCCATCCTCGACGAGGAGATGATGTACGCCGCCGCCGTCGGCGACGGGTTCTCCATGGCCAACGACGTCGTGGCCCCCTACCTCGTCGACCTGGCCACGCCCGAGCAGCAGGGCCGCTGGCTGCCGGGGTTCACCGCCGGGCGCACCATCGTGGCCATCGCCATGACCGAGCCCGGTGCCGGATCCGACCTCCGCGGCCTGCGTTCCACCGCCACCCCCACCGCCGGCGGCTACGTGCTCAACGGGAGCAAGACCTTCGTGACCAACGGCGTCCTGGCCGACCTGGTGATCGTGGCCGCCCGCACGGCCGACCACGACGGCGCCCTCAGCCTCTTCGCGGTGGCGGCCGACAGCCCCGGCTTCGCCCGGGGACGCAAGCTGTCCAAGGTCGGGCGCCGGGGCCAGGACACCGGTGAGCTCTTCTTCACCGACGTCTTCGTGCCCGACCACGACGTCATCGGCGAGCGGGGCCGAGGTCTGGCCCATCTCAAGACCAACCTCCCCCAGGAGCGGATGTCGCAGGCGGTGATGGGGGTGGCCGCCTGCGAGAAGGCTCTGGAGCTCACCATCGCCTACTGCCGCGAGCGCCACGCCTTCGGCCAGCCCATCGGCTCGTTCCAGGCCAACCGCCACGCCCTGGCCGACCTGGCCACCGAGGTCGCCGCCGCCCGGTCCCTGGTCGACGCCTGCATCACCGCCCTGACCGACCGCTCGCTCACGGCCGAGGACGCGGCCGGCGCCAAGCTCCTCTCGACCGAGCTCCAGTCGCGGGTGCTCGACCGCTGCGTCCAGCTGCACGGCGGCTACGGCTACATGGACGAGTACGTGATCTCCCGTCTGTGGCGCGACGGGCGGGTCCAGCGCATCTACGGCGGGACCAGCGAGATCATGCGCGACATCATCGGCCGCTCGCTCGGCCTCTGACGCACCTCTGCCACTCGGTGCCAGGCACCGAGTGACCGTCGACGGCGGGCGTCTAGCGGTAGGTGAAGGTGGGCGGGCGGCGCTCGCGGAACGCCGTGGTGGCCTCGGCTTGGTCCTCGGTGAAGGTCGTCAGGATCTGGGTCCGGTTCTCGAGGTCGATGCCGGCCCGCAGGCTGCCGACCTCGAGGTTCGACCACATCACCTCCTTGGTCATCCACACGCCGAAGGGGCTGTTGCCGCGGATGGCCCGGGCGATCTCCAGTGCCGCCGGCTCGGCCTCGCCGTCGTCGACGAGACGGGCGAGCAGGCCGATGCGGTCCGCCTCCTCGGCGTCGATGGGCCGGCCCGTGAGCATCAGCTCGAACGCCCGCGAGGCCCCGACGAGACGGGGCAGCAGCCACGACACGCCGATGTCGCAGCCCGAGTAGCCGATCCGCACGAAGGCGGCGTTGAAGCGGGCGGAGCGGGCCGCCACCCGCACGTCGGCCGCCAGGGCCAGGGCGAACCCGCCGCCCGCGGCCGGGCCGTTGACCGCGGCGATGACCGGCTGGCGGAGGCCCCGCAGTCGGGGCACCAGGTCGGCGATGTGCTGCTGGCCGGCCAGCATCGTCGCCGCCCGGCCCACGTCGCCGGTGTCGGGAGCCACGCCCTCGCCGGTCAGGTCGAGCCCGGCGCAGAACCCGCGGCCGGCGCCGGTGAGGACCACGACGCGGCAGCTGCGGTCGACGGCGATGCGGGCCAGCGCCTCGTGCAGCTCGGCCACCATGGCGTGGTCGAGGGCGTTGAGCCTCTCGGGCCGGTCGAGCAGGACCCGGACGATGCCCTCGTCGATCTCGTCGACCCGAACGGCGCTGGTTCGCTCGCTCATGCCGCCCCCGAGCTCACGCCGGCGGCCGCAGCCACCTCCGCCGGCGTGAGCCCGGTGCGTCCGAACCGGTACGGGTACCGCACGGTTCGGGGGACCAGGGCGGCGAGGCGGGGGGCGCCCCACCACAGGCGGAAGAGGTGCCGTCGCTCGTCGGGCTCGTCGTGGTCGTCGAAGCCGGTCCGGGAGTGGAGGACCTGGGTGTTGTTGAGGAACATCACCTCGCCCTCCTGGAGGACGTGGCGCAGCTGGAGGGCGGGCCGGGTGGTCACCTCGTCGATGAGGTCGAGGACCTCGGTCTGGGCGGCGGTGAGGGCAGGCACGTCGTCGAGCGTCTGGGCGTGGTCGATCACGGCCCGGTTGAAGAAGGCGCCGAAGGCCCCGTCCTCCTGGGCGAAGACGGGTTGGGCCGACCAGGCCGGCTCGCCCGCCGCCTCCTCCCCCAACCGTCCCATCGGGATCGGCTCGTAGGCCGTCGCCAGCAGGTCGGCGGCCTCCGCCAGCACCAGGTTGTGCACGGCGCCGCTGCTGACCAGGGCGGCGAGG
>DATHEV010000699.1:0-5304 GCA_035318405.1 Iamia sp. | reverse complement strand
GGAGGACGTCGACCTGATGGCGGCGCTGGGCGTGGGCGCGTATCGCTTCTCGATCGCCTGGCCCCGGGTGCAACCCGGTGGAACGGGGCCCGTGAACGAGCGGGGCATGGACTTCTACCGGGCCCTGGTCGACCGGCTGCTGGCGCGGGGCATCACGCCCATCGCCACCCTCTACCACTGGGACCTGCCGTCGGAGCTGGAGACCGCCCTCGGCGGATGGCCCTCTCGTGACGTCGCCCTCCGCTTCGCGGACTACGCCGTCCTGGTCGGCGCCGCCCTGGGCGACCGGGTGGCGCACTGGCGGACGATCAACGAGCCGTGGTGCTCGGCCATGCTCGGCTACGCCGCCGGCATCCACGCCCCCGGTCGCCGCTCGCCGTCGGACGCGGTGGCAGCCGCCCACCACCTCCTGCTGGGCCACGGCCTGGCGGTGGCGGCGCTGCGGTCCTCGGTCTCGGGGGTCTCGGCGGGGGCCTCCGGGGTCGAGATCGGCCTGACGATCAACCCGTACCCCGTGGTGACGGTGGGGCGGTCGGAGGCCGACGCCGACGTGGCCCGCCGGGTCGACGGGATCGCCAACCGCCTCTGGCTCGACCCCGTCCTGCGGGGCGCCTATCCGTCCGATCTGCTCGACGACTTCGAGCCGCTCGGCTTCTCCGACGTGGTGCTCGCCGGCGATCTCGACGTCATCAGCGCCCCGATCGACGCCCTCGGCCTCAACTACTACCGGCGCCACCACGTCCGGTCCCTGCCGGGCGGGGGCCGGGACGCGGCGCAGTGGCCGGGCACCTCCGACGTCGACCTGGTCGAGCCCGAGGGCCCCCACACCGACGGTGGCTGGGCCATCGAGCCCGACGGCCTGTCCGAGACGCTGGCCATGGTCGCCGCCTACGACCCACCGGCCCTCTATGTCGAGGAGTGCGGCGCCGCCTTCGACGAGCCCTTCGACGATGCCCAGCGGGTGGCCTTCCTCCGCGACCACCTCCGGGCCGCCCACCGCTCCCTCGCCGGCGAGGTCGACCTGCGGGGCTGGTTCGTCTGGACCTTCTTCGACAACTTCGAGTGGGCCGAGGGCTTCGCCCACCGCTTCGGCATCGTCCACGTCGACCACGACACCTTCGCGAGGACCCCCAAGGCCAGCGCCCGCTGGTACGCCGACGTCATGAGGACCGGCCGCGTCGACTGACGTTCGCAGCACCGGCTCGCTTGAGTGTCACACCCCTTCCGTAGGCTTGACCCATGTCTCCGAAGGCCGCCACCGTCGATGCCCTGGCGCCGTTCAGCGCACCGGTGCAGGAGTGGTTCCGCACTTCCTTCGGGCAGCCCACCGACGCCCAGGCCCAGGGCTGGCCGGCCATCGCCGCCGGCGACCACACGCTGATCCTGGCCCCCACCGGGTCGGGCAAGACGCTCACCGCCTTCCTCTGGGGCATCGACTCCCTGATGGCCCGGCCCCGAGCGGTCGACGCCAAGGGCAAGGCCATCGGCGGCACCCGGATCGTCTACATCTCGCCCCTGCGGGCCCTGGCCGTCGACGTCGACAAGAACCTGCGGTCCCCGCTCAAGGGCATCCGCCTGGCGGCCGAGCGGATGGGCGGCCCGGTCCTCCAGGAGCCCACCGTCGCCCTCCGCACCGGTGACACCTCGCAGGAGGAGCGGCGCCAGATCCAGCGCAACCCGCCCGACATCCTCATCACCACGCCCGAGTCGCTCTACCTGATGCTCACCTCGGCCGTGCGCGAGACGCTGGTCGACGTCGAGGCCGTGATCATCGACGAGATCCACGCCGTCGCCGCCACCAAGCGGGGCTCGCACCTGGCCCTCACCCTCGAGCGCCTGGCCGAGGTGACGACGCAGCCGCCGCAGCGGATCGGGCTGTCGGCCACCCAGCGCCCACTGGACGAGATCGCCCGCTACCTCGGCGGCTTCGACGACGAGGGCGTGGCCCGACCGGTCACCATCATCGATGCCGGCAGCCGCAAGGTGCTCGACGTCGAGGTCATCGTGCCCGTCGACGACATGGCCGACCTGGGCCAGCCCATCACCCCCGGTGGCGGTGCGGCCGGGGGCCCGGACGGCCCGCCCAGCGGCCCGGCGGCGGCCGCTCCCGCCCGCCGCAGCATCTGGCCGTCGATGCACCCCGAGCTGCTCGACCTGGTGCGCGCCCACCGGTCGACGCTCATCTTCGTCAACGCCCGGCGGCTGGCCGAGCGATTGGCCACCCGGCTCAACGAGCTGGCCGCCGAGCAGGACGCCATCGCTCGGGGCGAGACCCCCGGCGCCGAGGGCTACACGGCCGCCGAGTCCTACGGCGCGCCGCCCGCGCCCGGTTTCCTGCCCGACGGCACCGTCGTCCCGGAGCTGGTCAAGGCCCACCACGGGTCGCTGGCCCGCGAGCAGCGGCTCATCATCGAGGACGACCTCAAGGGCGGCCGGCTCAAGGGGCTGGTCTGCACGTCGTCGCTCGAGCTGGGCATCGACATGGGGGCCGTCGACCTGGTGATCCAGGTCGAGTCGCCGGGGGCGGTCAGCCGCGGCCTCCAGCGCGTCGGCCGGGCCGGTCACCAGGTGGGCGAGCCCAGCCGGGGCCGGATCTTCCCCAAGCACCGGGCCGACCTGCTGGAGGCGGCCACCGTCGTGCCCCGCATGGAGGCCGGCCTGGTCGAGTCCACCCGCTACCCCCGCAACCCGGTCGACGTCCTGGCCCAGCAGATCGTGGCCATGTGCGCCCTCGACGAGTGGGCGGTCACCGACCTGGCCGCGGTCGTCCGCCGGTCGGCCCCGTTCCACGAGGTCACCGACACCATCCTCCACGAGGTCCTCGACCTGCTGGCCGGCCGCTACCCGTCGGAGGAGTTCGCCGAGCTGCGCCCGCGCATCGTGTGGGACCGGGCCCTCGGCGTCGTCCGGGGCCGGCGGGGCGCCCAGCGGCTGGCCGTCACCAGCGGCGGCACCATCCCCGACCGGGGCCTCTACGGCGTGTTCCTCCCCGACGGCAAGCGGGTGGGCGAGCTCGACGAGGAGATGGTCTACGAATCCCGCGTCGGCGAGACCTTCCTCCTGGGCGCGTCCACCTGGCGCATCGAGGACATCACCCCCGAACGGGTCGTCGTCACCCCGGCGCCCGGCCTGCCCGGGAAGATGCCGTTCTGGCACGGCGACGGGCCCGGCCGCCCGCTGGAGCTGGGTCGGGCCGTGGGCGAGACCACCCGCACGCTGCGGGAGATGCCCAAGGCCGAGGCCTTCGAGCGGCTGCGCACCATCCACCACCTCGACGAGCGGGCCGCCACCAACCTCCTCGCCTACATCGACGACCAGGTCGCCGAGGGGGCGGTGCCCGACGATCGCACCATCGTCGTCGAGCGGTTCAAGGACGAGATCGGCGACTGGCGGGTCTGCATCCTCTCGCCCTTCGGGGCCCGGGTCCACGCCCCGTGGGCCATGGTCCTCCAGGCCCGGCTCACCGAACGGTGGGGCACGCCGGTCGAGCTGATGTGGAGCGACGACGGCATCGTCCTGCGGCTGCCCGAGGCCTACGACGAGCTCCCCCTCGACGAGCTGCTCGTCGACCCCGAGGACGTCGACGACCTGATCATCGCCCACCTCCCCAGCACCGCCCTGTTCGCCTCCCGGTTCCGCGAGTGCGCGGCCCGGGCCCTGCTCCTGCCCCGGCGCCGCCCCGATCGCCGCACGCCCCTGTGGCAGCAGCGCCAGAAGGCCGCCGACCTGCTCACGGTGGCCGCCCGCCACCCCCGGTTCCCGATCCTCTACGAGACCACCCGGGAGATCCTCACCGACGTCTTCGACGTCCCTGCCCTGCGCGAGCTGCTGGGCGACCTGCGGGCCCGCCGTGTCCGGGCCGTCGCCATCGACACGCCCAAGGCGTCGCCGTTCGCCCAGTCGCTGCTGTTCGGGTGGATCGCCGTCTACATGTACGAGGGCGACGCCCCCCTGGCCGAGCGGCGCGCCGCTGCGCTCGCCCTCGACAAGGACCTGCTGGCCGAGCTGCTGGGCGCCGACGAGCTGCGCGACCTGCTCGACGCCGACGTCCTGGCCGAGGTCGAGGCCGGGCTCCAGAAGATCGACGGGTTCGCGCCCGCCCGCGACCCCGACGAGCTCCACGACCTGGTCCGCACGCTCGGCCCCCTGACCCTGGACGAGCTGGTCCTCCGCTCCGACCCCGGTGGCGAGTCCTCGTCCGCCGTGGCCAGTCCCGTTGCCGCCCCTTCCACCCCTCCAGCAACTCGGGGGGAGACGCCGGACGAACGTCCCACGGATCCCCCCGAGAACGCCACTGCTCCGGGTGGGACGACCGGCGATGCCGAGCCGGAGTGGCCGGCGGCGCCGCCCGCGGTCGAGGTGCCGGGGGTGGTGGTGTGGCCACCGCCCGAGCGGGACGAGGACGCGGTGCGGGCCACCGTCGCCGGGTGGGTCGACGGGTTGGTGGCCGAGCGCCGGGCCATCCGGGTGGGTGTGACCGGCGAGGAGCGGGTGGCCGCGGCCGAGGATGCCGCCCGTCTCCGTGACGCCCTGGGCTGCGCCGTCCCCGTCGGGCTGCCGTCGGCCTTCACCGACCCGGTCGACCGGCCCCTGCTCGACCTCGTGGCCCGCTTCGCCCGCACCCACGGCCCCTTCCTCACCCGCGAGGTGGCCGCCCGCTACGGCGTCGACGAGCCCCGCACCGCCGGCGCCCTGTCCGAGCTGGCGTCCGACGGCCGGATCGTCCTGGGCGAGTTCCGTCCCGGTGGCGTCGAGCGCGAGTGGTGCGACGCCGAGGTCCTGCGCCGCATCCGACGGCGGTCGCTGGCCGCCCTCCGGCGCGAGGTCGAGCCGGTCGAGGCCGACGCCCTGGCCCGCTTCCTCCCGGCGTGGCAGGGCGTGGGCCTGCCCCGGCGGGGCATCGACGGCCTGGTCGAGGCGCTCGGCGTCTTGCAGGGCGCCCCCATCCCGGCCTCCGTGCTGGAGGCCGACGTGCTGCCCGCCCGGCTCGACCGCTACCGGCCGGCCGACCTCGACGCCCTGGCCGCCTCCGGCGATCTGGTCTGGGTCGGGGCCGGGGCCATCGGCGCCGGCGACGGCCGGGTCCGCCTCGTGTTCCGCGACGAGCTGGGCCTGCTGGTCCCCGAACCCGACGCCGACTCCCTCCCCGACGGCGCCGTCCACGACCTCCTCCGCTCGCACCTGGCCGAGCGGGGAGCGTCGTTCTGGCCCCAGCTCCAGGCCGCGGTGGCCGAGGCCGAGCTCGACTACGACGACCGCTCGCTGCTGGCCGCCCTGTGGGACCTGGTCTGGGCGGGCGAGGTC
>DATHEV010000698.1:0-2346 GCA_035318405.1 Iamia sp. | reverse complement strand
CGGCATCCTCAACCCCGGCAAGCTCGGCCTCCCCTCGCCCTTCGGCGAGCCCGCGTGGCCGTAGACCTCCCGCTCGCCGGCCGGGCGGCGCTCAACGGGCTCGTGTTCGTCGGACCGGCCGCGGTGGCGGGCGTGCTGCTGGCCGACGACGACGGCGACCTGGCCGGCGGGGCCGCCGTCGGCATCGCCATCGTCCAGATCGTCGGGTTCTGCTTCGCCGGCTGGGTCGTGCGGCGGATCTCCATCACCGCCTCGATGGCGACCTGCGCCCTCGCCGGGGTGGGGTGCGCCGTCATCGTCCAGGCCGTCGGCATCCTCACCACGCTGGTCCGAGGCCAGGACCTCAACCCCCTGACCTGGATCGCCACCGCCCTCGTCGCCGCCCTCGCCGGCTGCGCCGGAGGCCTCCTCGCCCGCACCGAGCGGGTCCCGCGCTGAAGGAGCACAGATGACCGTGCAGGGAAGACTCCTCGTCATCGACGTCGGCACCAGCAGCCTCCGGGCCGCGGTCGTCGACCGGGACTCCCACGTCGGTCACGTCCACAGCCGACCGCTGCTCCCCGACTCCCCCGCCCCCGGGCTCGTCGAGTTCGACGGCCAGGTGATGGCAGCCGCCGTGCTGGAGCTGGCCGGAGCCGCCCTGGCCGAGGGTGGGCCCGTCGACGCCGTCGGCATCACCAACCAGAGGGCCTCGACCCTGGTGTGGGACCGGGCCACCGGCGAGCCCGTCGCCCCCGGCCTGGGCTGGCAGGACCTGCGCACCATCGGCACCTGCCTGGTGCTGGCCGCCGAGGGCATCCGTCTCGCCCCCAACCTCTCGGCGACCAAGGCCCAGGACATCCTCGACCGGGTCGACCCCGACCGGACCCGGGACCTGTGCGTCGGCACCGTCGACTCGTGGGTGGCGTGGACCCTGTCGGAGGGCGCCCTCCACGTCACCGACCAGACCAACGCCGCCCTGACCGGGCTGCGCACCGTCGACGTCGACGACTGGTCCGACGACCTGCTCGACCGGCTGCGCATCCCCCGCTCGTCGCTCCCGACCGTCGTCGACTCGACCGGCGTCGTCGGCGCGGCCACCGCCCTCGACGGCGCCCCTCCCATCGCCGGGATCGCCGGCGACCAGCAGGCCTCGCTGATCGGCCAGGGCTGCTTCGCCGCCGGCCAGGCCAAGGCCACGTTCGGCACCGGCGGGATGCTCGACGTCTGCGTCGACCGGCGGCCGGACTTCCCGGCGCGGGGCCCGGCCGGCGGCTTCCCCATCGTGACCTGGGGCCGCGCCGGCGAGGTCCGCTGGGGCGTCGAGGCGGCGATGCTCTCGGCCGGCACCAACGTCGAGTGGCTGCGCGACGACATCGGCCTCATCGCCGACGCCGCCGAGTCCCACGAGATCGCCTCCCGGTGCACCGACACCGAGGGCGTCTGGTACGTCCCCGCCCTGCTCGGCCTGGGCGCCCCCAAGTGGGACTACGGCGCCCGGGGCACCCTCCTCGGCATCAGCAGGGGCTCGGGCCGGCCCCAGATCGTACGGGCCGTGCTCGAGGGCGTGGCCCACCGGGGCGCCGACCTGCTGGAGTCGGCCGAGGCCGACGGCGAGTGCACCATCGAGGGCCTGCGCATCGACGGCGGGATGAGCGACAACCCGACCTTCGTCCAGGCCCTGGCCGACGCCGCCCAGCGGCCCATCGAGGTGTCGCCCGAGCGCGAGGCCACGACCCTCGGCGCAGCCCACCTGGCGGGCCTCGCCGTCGGCGTCTGGGAGGGCACCGACGAGCTGGCCGCGCTGTGGGCGCCGCGGGAGGTCGTCGAGCCCGGCGCACCCCTCGATCGCGAGCGCTGGGCCGAGGCCATCCGGCGGGCCGAGCGGTGGCATCCGGATCTGTCGAGCCTCGACTTCTGACCATCCCCGGCTCCGCACTAGAAAGGGCGATCGTGCTGACCCCACCCTCGGATCCCGCCGTCGAGTCCGACGCCACCCGCCGGGCCTTCCTCAAGAAGGTCGCCATCGGTGGCGCCGCGGCTGCGATCGGCACCCAGGTGCTGCCCCTCCGTGCCTTCGCCCAGGAAGAGGGCGAGACCACCGAGCCCGGCACCGAGGGCGAGGAGGAGGTCGAGCTGACCCCCGACGAGGAGCGCATGACGTTCCTGGCCGGCATCGCCCTGGCCGGCGCCACCGTCTACCGGGCCGCCACGGGCGACGAGACGCCCGCCGAGGAGGACGAGGAGGAGGACTCCGGCGGTTCCACGACCACGACCACCACCCTCCCCCCCATCACCGTGCCCTCGCTGGCCGAGCCGGTCGTCGAGGTCCTCCGGGTCTTCGGCTCGCACCACTCCCAGCAGGCC
>DATHEV010000697.1:0-2444 GCA_035318405.1 Iamia sp. | reverse complement strand
CAGCGACTCGCGGGGCCGGAGGGCCTGGACCAGGGCCGGGTCGCCGGTGACCTTCTCCAGGCGGGCGAGGAGCACGTCGCGCACGATCGGCGCGTCGAGCGCCCCGGTCACCGGCACGAGCGGGGCCCCGGTGTCGTCGGTCTTGCCGACCAGCTCCGGGCGCCGATCGCGGGGGATGCGGCGCAGGAGCCGGGCCAGCTGGTCCTCGATGATCGGGTGCTTGGCCTCGACCACGAGCACCTCGTCGAGGCCCCGGGCGAACTCGAGCACGCCCTCGGGCTCGAGGGGCCACGGCATGGCGACCTTGTAGACGCTGATGCCCAGCGCGGCCGCCCGCTCGTCGTCGAGGCCGAGGTCGGCCATGGCGTCGCGGACGTCGAGGTAGGCCTTCCCCGTCGTCACGATGCCGAGCCGCGGCCGGGGCGACCGAGGCGATCGGTGCGCACCGACGGTCACGACGTCGAGGCCGTTGGCCCGCACGAACGCCTGCGCCGCCGGGAACCGGCGCTCGCGGATGTCGAGCTCGAGCTCCGCCGGCGGGCGCCACATCGTCAGCGACGGTGGCTCCTCGACGTCGGGCAGCACGAGGTGGGGACGCAACGGATCGACGTCGACCGACGCCGCGCTGTCGGCCGTGTCGTTCAGGCAGATCATCCCGACCCAGCAGCGCGAGAACCGGGACAGCGCCCACCCGGCCAGGCCGTAGTCGAGGTAGTCCTGGATCGTCGCCGGGTTGAGGACCGGCATCCCGATGTGCACGAACAGGGTCTCGCTCTGCTGGGCCGTCACCGTGCTGCGGGCGTCGTGGTCGTCGCCGGCCAGCGCCAGGACGCCGCCCGTGGCCGCCACGCCCTGGAAGTTGGCGGTGCGGATGGCATCGGTCGACCGGTCGACACCGGGCCCCTTGCCGTACCAGAGGCCGAAGACGCCCTCGTAGCGGGACGTCACCGGCCCGACGTTGAGGTACTGGGTGCCCCAGATCGACGTGGCGGCCAGGTCCTCGTTCGTCGCCGGCTCGAAGTGGACGTCGTGGCCCGCCAGCATCGCCCGGTGCTGGCGGAACAGGGAGTCGACGCCGCCCAGCGGTGACCCGGGGTATCCGGAGACGAACCCGGCGGTCCGGAGGCCGGCCGCCCGGTCGCGCTGGCGCTGCATGAGCGGCAGGCGGACGATGGCGTCCCACCCGGTGAGGTAGACGCGGCCCGACTCCCGCGCGAACCGGTCGTCGAGGCGGTAGGCGAGGTCGAGCTCTCCACGGGCTGGCTGCATGCGTGCTCCTCGGTCTGTCGATCCCCACAACCCCCCGGTGCTCGCTCGGTTCAGGGTTCGCCGAGACGGGTCTCGCCCCCGGCGGCGGCGGTGAGGCCGCCGTCGACGGTGATCACATCACCGGTGTGGAACGACGCCAGCGGCGAGACGAGGTAGGTGACGAGCCCGGCCAGGTCGGCCGGCTCGCCCCACCGCCCCGCCGGGACGGCCGCCGTGGGGGCGGAGCCCTGCTCCGGGTTCGACCACATCCGCTTGGTCATCTCGGTCCGGATCCAGCCGGGACGGACGGCGTTCACCTGGATGTCGTGCGGGGCGAGCGACATCGCCATGCACCGCAGCATGCTCTCGAGCCCGCCCTTGGTCGCGGCGTAGTCGGACGCCACCGGCGCCCCCATGGCCGCCCGCACCGACGACAGCAGCACCATCTTGCCGCCCTCGCCGTGCTCGGCCATGTGGCACCCGACCACCTGGCAGGTGCGGAACACCCCGGTCAGGTTGGTCTCGAGCACGTCCTGCCACTCCGCCTCGGGCAGCTCCAGGAACGGACGGAGGCCGGCGCCCCGACCGGCGGCGGTGACGACGATGTGGACGTTGCCGAGGGCGGCGACCGTGTCGGCCAGCGCCGCCTCCACGCGGGCCCGGTCGCGCACGTCGCACCCGGCGGCGTGGGCCCCGATCTCCGCCGCGACCCGGCCGGCCGTCTCCTGGTCCCGGCCCCAGACCGACACCTGGGCGCCCGCCTCCCGGAACGCGCGCGCGATGCCGAGGCCGATCCCCTTGGCCCCGCCGGTCACGATGGCGGTGCGTCCTGTGAGGTCGAGCTCGATCGACATGGGGAGACCGTACGGACGCGCCCGGTGGGCGTGGGCCGGCATGACCCGACCCCGTTGGCGTTCGACACAACGCCACCGGCCCGCCTTTGGGGGGCACGGGGGGCGGGCGGCTATCAGATGGTCGGGTGATCGACTTCGAACCGCCCCCCGAGCTCGCCGCGCTCGCCCGCCGCACCGCTGCCTTCGTGCGCGAGGAGGTCGTGCCCTACGAGGGCGACCCGAGGTGGACCGGGCACGGCCCCACGGACGAGCTGAGGGCGGAGCTGGTCGAGCGGGCGCGAGGCGCCGGGCTGCTCTCCCCGCACGTGGCGACCGAGTACGGAGGTGCGGGGCTGTCGCACA
>DATHEV010000696.1:0-3774 GCA_035318405.1 Iamia sp. | reverse complement strand
CGACGGCTCGGAGTACCAGCTGGTCGACTCGCCGGCGCTGCCCAAACCGGTCCAGACGCCCCGGCCGCCGATCATCATCGGGGGCGGTGGCCCGAAGCGGACGCCCCGCCTGGCCGCCACCTACGCCGACGAGTTCAACATGCCGTTCACCGACCTCGACGGCACCGCCGCCGCCTTCGACCGGGTCCGGGCCGCCTGCGAGACTCGCGATCGCGACCCCGGGTCGCTGACGTTCTCGGCCGCCCACACCGTGTGCTGCGGCGTCGACGAGGCCGAGGTGGTGCGGCGGGCGAAGGCCATCGGCCGCGGGCCCGACGACCTGCGTCAGAACGGCGCCGCCGGCACGCCCGACGAGGTCGTCGAGCAGATCCGGGCCTACGGCGAGCTGGGGGCCACCCGGTTCTACCTCCAGGTCCTCGACCTGGCCGACCTCGACCACCTCCGCCTGCTCGCGGCCGAGGTCCTGCCCCACGTCTGACCGACGGGGCGGCGCGGGAGGGGGTCGGTAACCTCCCCGGCATGACGTTGCCCGCCCCCGCCGACCTCGGCCTCACCGCCGGCGGGTCCGGCGAGGCCGGGCGGGACATGGGGTGGCACGCCGACCCCTGGCAGCGTCACCAGCTCCGGTTCCACGACGGGGCCCAGTGGACCGAGCACGTGGCCGACGGCGGGTTCTGCGGTCTCGACTCGGCGCCGGTGGCCGACCTGCCCCGGTCGCACCCCCGCCCGCCGCAGGAAGCGCCCCCCGACCACGGCGACGGTCCCCGCGTCGTGCCCGACGACGACCGGCGACCCGTCTCGCTCGACCGCGAGCTGCTGCTCCTCGGCCGGCACGAGGGGCGCCGCCGGGCGCTCCTCGGTCCCGACGACAGCGTGGCCGGCTGGATCGAGCAGCCCCGGCCCGAGGTGGCCCGCCGGCTGCTGGGCCTGCTCGCATCCGACCCGGGCGACCCCGTGACCCGACTCGTCGTGACCGACGGCGAGGGTGGCGTGCGGCTGCGGCTGTCCCGCCCGGCGCGCCGGATGGCCCCCCTGGTCGACCTCGACGGCCCCGACGGGCTGCGGGGCACCGTGCGGGCCGAGGGCGTCCGCCAGGGCCTGCGCGCCGAGGTGCGGGCCGGCGACGGGGTGGTCGGCCGGCTCGAGCAGACCGGTCCCCGCCGCACCGACCTCCACGTGGTCGACATCGGGGGCGCGCCGATCGCCCGTCTGGCGGCCGTCTGGGACGTGCCCGGGGGCCGCCGTCACCTGCCGCCCGGCGTCCTGTTGGTCGATCGTCGGCCCCCCGGGGGCGGTCCCCTCGACCCCCGCCTGGGCCCGCTGCTGCTGGGCGCCCTGCTGGCGGCCGAGCTGCTCCTGCCCCCGCCTCCGCCCTCGTCGTGAGCGAGCGCAGCGAGCGAACCAGACAGCACAGAGCTCTCCCCGGCGGTGGAGCGAGCGCAGCGCGTGGAGCCGTCGGCGCTCATCGGTGCCCGTTCTTCGCGATCGTGCTCGATGGGTCCCACGACCGGATGGTGCACCGATGAGCCCGGCGGGGGTGGCCGCCGTCCCGGTCCCCGACGATGCCGACCCGCAGCCGGCCGCCGCGCCGCAGCCGGTGTCGTCGGGCGCCGCCGTCGTGCTGCTCGTCGCCGGCGTGGTGGTGGCCGCGCTGGTGAGCGTCTCGGTCGCTCGCCTCATCCCCTTCGACGCCGACGACAGCCCCCAGGAGGCGGCCCAGCCCGTGCCCGTCGAGCCGGCGGGCGCCGTCGCCCTCGAGGGCGTGGCCCCGGCGGTCACCTTCGACGGCGCCGGCCCGGCCCTGCCCGACGGCGCCCTCGGCTCCTGGTCGACGGAGGCCGGGGCGTGGACCGTCGACGGCGGGGCGGCCCGCCCCACCGACACCGCCGAGGACGGCGCCCTGGCCGTCGTCACCGCGCCCGAGGGGTCCAGCATCGCCCAGGTGACGCTCCGCGACCCCACGCCCGGCGCCGGGCTCGTCGTGTCGTACCGCGACCCCGACTCCTACATCGCCCTCCAGGTGGGCCGCACCGGCCGGACCGTGCAGCTGGTCGAGGTCGACGGCCGGCCCCGGCAGCCCCGGGTCCTGGTCGTGGCCGACCTGACCGACCCGACCGCCCCGCTGGTGCTCGCCGTGCGTCGGCACCTCGGTGGTTACGAGGGGGTGGCCAACGGCTACCGGATCGGCCACCGCGGGCTGGAGGAGGACGACGAGCCCGTGCCCTGGCGGGTCGGCCTGGTCTCCGGTGTCCGCCCCGACGCCACGACCACCACCTTCGACGACCTCGTGGTCGGCGGCTAGAGCTGCGGCACGGCGTGCTGCGGCTCGGCCTCGCCCATCACCTCGGCTGGGCCGTGGCCGTCACGGCCGGGGCGGGCCACGAGGTCGTGGATCGGCGCCGGATCGAGCTGGTCGAGCCCGACGGGCCGGCGGCGCCGATCCACCACGAGGGTGGCCCGCACCTGCTCCACCGGCGGGGTGAGCCGCTCGACGACGCCGCCCTGGCGGCGTTGGTGGCCGCCGTGCGGCCGTCGGTGGTCCGGGCCACCACCGCCGGCCTGGACGAGATCGCCACGGCGGTGGCCGCACCGATCGTCTCGATGTCGCGGCGCGCCGGGCCCGCCGACTTCCCCGATGCCATCGCCGTCCTCCGCCAGGTGCCCTACGAGAGCCGCGCCGACTCGGTCAAGGTGCTGGCCGAGCAGGCCGGCGACCGGGGCTGGGACGTCCACCTCTTCGACGCCAAGGACGTCGAGGCCACCGCCGCTCGCATCCTGGGCGAGCGGGCGGACGAGGTGCTCCACGGCCCGCGGGCCGCGTGGGGACCACCGTGGTCGAAGGACCACCGGATGGCGCTGGCGGTCACGGTCGTGGCCGCGCCTCCTGGCCGCTGACCGCTAGGGCGTGTCCTCTGAATGTCCGGAGGCGCCGAGGACCACGAGGTGCCTGGCACGTCGTGGTCCGGGGACCAGCTGGTGCCAGGCACCTCGTGGTCCAGCGTCGGGCCGGCACGAACTACAGGACACGCCCTAGTCGCGCTCGACCCGGCGGAGGCCGCGCTCCGGGGTCCAGGACTCGACGACCAGCGTGGTCGCCCCGGCGTCGAGCCCGGTGATGACGACCTCGGTGATGTCGGCGACGAACATCTCTCCGTCCGGCTGCTCGTCCCCCTCGTCGGTGGCGACCGGGCCGGCCGGGAGGGCGCGTCCGGCGATCTTGGCCTCGCCCGGCCAGTCGCCCTCCTCGCCCTCGACGGGGTGGAAGGTCGGGCCGTGCAGGGCGAAGCGGGGATCCCGCTCGAGGTCCGCGCCCTTGCGGGCACCGCTCATCGAGCCGAAGCGGAGATCGCCGCCGGCGAGCTCGCACTCGATGCCCGAGATGCGGGGCGAGCCGTCGGCGCGCAGGGTGGCGATCGTCTTGTGGCGACCGGCGTCGAGGAGCCGCTGCACCCGTCCCGCGAACTCGGGTTCCGCCTGCTCGAAGGCGCTCCAGCTCGGCATGGCCGGGCAACCTACTCCGGGGTGCGGCGACGGGTGACCCGCCGATCGGTCGGTGGGACGGTCTCGGCCGGGGCGGCGACGGCGGAGGTCTCGGTGAGCGCTCGGTGCCGGCCCAGCAGGCCGGAGGTCGCCGCCGGGGCGGGGACGTCCCCTTCGAGCAGACGGCGCAGCACGGCGTCGGCGCCCACCCCGGCGAGGAGGCACACGGCCACGTCGCCCGGGGCGCGGAACCGCCAGATCCCGTAGACGAGCACGGCCACCACCAGCACGGTG
>DATHEV010000695.1:0-3047 GCA_035318405.1 Iamia sp. | reverse complement strand
GTGCGTCGAGCCGGCGCCCGGCCCCTGCCGGGCCACCCCCCGGTCCGGCCGACGGCGACGAGACCGTCCGCATCGTGCCCGCCCCCGGCGGCCCCGCCGCTGTCCCCGCCTCGCCCGGCCGGGGCGCCGTCGTCACCGCGACGCCCGGCGGCTCCACCGGCAGACGGCCCCCGCCCCGCACGCTCGTCGACTCCCCGCCGCCGCCCCGCCGGCCCCGCCGGGTCGAGGGACCGGCCAAGGGCCTGGGCACGCCCGACGCCGAGCGGGTGCTCGTCCGCCCCGGCCAGGCCCCGGTCCGGGTGCCCTCGTCGATGTCCCGGCCCGGGCCCCGCCCCGAGGCCCCGCCGACCGACGAGGTGGCGGACGAGTCCGAGCCGCCGGCGCCGTTCGACGGTGACGACGACCGGTAGGTCGGCTCGATGCCGGTAGGTTGGCCCGATGGCCGCTGAGCTCGACGTCGACGCCATGATCGCCCGCTTCCGGGAGCGCTCCCAGGCGGTGAAGAAGCGCAACCTACCGCCGGTGGCGGGGCCCGAGCGCACCCGGTTGGTGCAGCAGGCCCAGACCGACTTCCAGGACTTCGCCATGGTGGGCGATGCCGAGGGCAGCCTCGAGGACGGGATCCTCACCCTGCGCATCGACCTCCGCCCGAAGGACTGACGCCCACCGTGGCCGACGAGGTCGCCGCCCGCGAGGCGCGGACGGCGGCCGCCATCGACGCCGCCAACGAGGACGACCCCGAGCGCATCGACGTCGACGGCGAGAGCCGGCCGCTCCAGCAGAGCCTCGGCCGGGTGGCGGCCGAGTGGGTCGACCGCCTCGACCCCGACGCCACCCCGGCCCAGCGTCTGGCCGCCCGGGCGCACCACCTGCGGCGCTGGGAGCGCCCGCGGTCCGACTACCCGGAGGGGCGGGCCGGCTACCTGCGCTGGCGGCGTGACGCCAAGAAGGTCCACGCCGACGCCGTGGGCGCGCTCCTCGAGGCCGAGGGGTGGGACGACCTCACCGTCGCCGAGGCCCAGCGGCTCGTCCGCAAGGAGGGCCTGGGGACCGTCCCGGCCGTGCAGGTCCACGAGGACGCCGTGTGCCTGGCCTTCCTCGCCCTCCAGCTCGACGCCGCCACCGAGCTGATGGGCGACGCCAAGACGGTCGACGTGCTCCGGCGCACCGCCGCCAAGATGAGCCCGGAGGGCCTGGCCCACGCCGCCGGGCTCCCCTACTCGCCGAAGGGCCGGGCCCTGCTCGAGGCGGCCCTCGCGTCAGGCTGAGGCCGGCTGGCGACGCCGGCCGGGCAGGACGACCAGGTCGAGGAACAGCATCAGGCCGACGGCGGTGAGCACGCCCTCGAGCGCCCGCCGGAAGTAGTGGGCCACCGAGGCGGCGACGTCGCCCGGCAGGACCACGTCGAAGATGTCCCGCAGGGGGCCCTCGGCCGAGCACACGATCACCAGCGCCAGCAGGGCGCCGTAGGTCGCGGCCCGGGCCATCCATCGACGGGGGGCGAAGTCCCAGCCCTGCGGGGTGCGGTGGAGGCCGTAGACCAGGTCGACGATCGGGGCGAAGAGCCCCACGGCCGACCACGTCTCGACCTGGAGGTCGAAGAAGACGGCCAGCGACTGGCCGACGTCGTCGCCGAAGATCGTGCGCCAGGCGGTGTAGGTCCCGCCCCACCCCGACAGCGGCATGATCGCCACCAGCACGGCCAGGTACGTCAGGCGGCGGGCACCGAGGCTCATGCGCTGGTGTCGCCGCGGAGCCCCGCATCGCGGAGGTTGGCCTCGGGGAGGTCGGCCCGGGTCCGGCGGACCAGGACGAGGTCGAGGTAGAGCGCGACGGCGATGATCGAGATCGGCGCCTCGACGTTGGTGCGGATGAACGAGAACAGGCTCTCGCCGGTGTCGTCGCCGAACAGGCTCAGGCACAGGTCCTTGAAGAACTCCTGGCACATGATGACGACCACGAGCAGGGTGCCGCCGTAGAACAGCAGGCGGGCTTGCCAGGGCTTCACGAGATGGACCTCCATCTTCACGGGGCGTAGTCGCCTCGTCCTCGATGCCACGCAGAGTAGTCGACGAACGGGTGACCTGGCTCAGGATCGGGGCGGCCCGGCCGACGGGGCACGGGTGGGCAGCGATCACGACGGTGAGACGGGGGCCGCCGGGCCCGCGGCCGCGCCCCCGGAGATGGCTGCATACCGTCGCCAGCAGCGGCGCGACACCCGTGACACCACCCTGGTCGCCGGGCTGGTGGCGCTGGTCGCCCTGCCCCTGTGGGCGGCCTTCGACCGGGTCCTGGTGCCGGAGGAGGCGGGCACGTTCCTGGTCGCCCGGGTGGTCGGGGAGATCGGCATCGTCGTGACCTGCGGCCTCCTCTGGCGGCGCAGCGGCCCCGACGGCCGGTGGTCCGAGCACCTCTCGTTCGTGACGGTGCTCGGCCTGGTCGCCAGCATCGCCTGGATGGTGCCGCGCTCGGGCGACCAGCTCGAGGCCTACGTGCTCGGGATGTCGCTCCCGATCTTCGCCACCGCCTTCCTGCTGGCGTGGCGCTGGCCCATGACCGTCGCCCTCGTGGGGGCGACGGTCATGGCCGTCGCCGCCGCGTCCATCGGGGTGCACCCCGGGCTCGACGCCCGTCAGTGGACGATCACGGCGTTCTACATCGTCACCGCCGCGCTCATGGCCGTCGCCTCCCAGGTGTACCGGGAGCGGAAGCAGTGGCAGCAGCACGTGACGCAGACGGCGCTCGAGGCCGAGCGGCACCGCAACGCCGTCCTCGTGGAGGAGCTCGAGCAGCTGAGCCGGGAGGACCCGCTCACGTCGGTCGGCAACCGCCGGGCCTGGGACGAGCGGCTGACGGGTGAGTTCCTCCGGGCCCGTCGCTCCGGCCGCCCGCTCGCCGTCCTCGTCTGCGACCTCGACCACTTCAAGGCGGTCAACGACCAGGCGGGCCACAGCGTCGGCGACGCCGTCCTCCGTACCGCCGTCGCCGTCGTGGCCGACCGGCTCCGGGCCACGGACTTCCTCGCCCGGATCGGCGGCGACGAGTTC
>DATHEV010000694.1:0-6159 GCA_035318405.1 Iamia sp. | reverse complement strand
CACCGACGGCGAGGGTCTGGCCAGCCGGCGCAACGTGCTGATCTCGGACGGTCGGCTGGAGGCGTTCGTGCACAACGCCTACAGCGGGCGTTGGGCCGGCACCGCCTCCACCGGCAACGCCGTGCGGGGCGGCTTCAAGTCGACCCCGGGCGTCGGCTGCCGGGCCCTCTCGCTGGCGCCGGGCCCGTCGTCGCAGCCCGAGCTGCTGCGCCAGGTCGGCGACGGCGTCCTCATCTCGTCGGTCATCGGCATGCACTCGGGCGTCAACCCGATCAGCGGCGACTTCTCCACCGGCGCCGAGGGCCTCCGCATCACGGGCGGCGAGCAGGGCGCCCCGCTGCGGGAGTTCACCATCGCCTCGACCCTCCAGCGCATGCTCCGCGACGTCGAGGCCGTCGGCAACGACATCGACTGGCTCCCCATGTCCGCCGCCGGCGTCAGCCTCGTCATCCGCGACATCACCATCTCCGGGACCTGATGGCCGTGCCCGGCGCAGGTGCGATCGCCGCCGCCGGACCGCGCCGGCGCCGGCGTCGGATGGCCGCCGGGGCGTGGGCCGTGGGCACGCTGGCGGTCGTCGCCGCCGGGTGGTGGACCTACGACCGGACGGCCGACACCGACTCCCGCCGGGCCGACCCCGAGGTCAGAGCCGATTCCCTGCACCTCACCCGCATCGCCTTCAGGGGCTGCAACGCCGTCTGAGGTCGGTGGCGACGAGCATCTGAGGGCGGTGGCTACGGCGCCCGGCGAGTCGTCTGCCAGGATCGATGCTCGTGTCGTTCGTGGAGGCTGTGGTTCTGGGGATCGTCCAGGGGCTGACGGAGTTCCTGCCCATCTCGTCGAGCGGGCACCTGCGCATCGTGCCGGCCCTGTTCGGTTGGGAGGACCCGGGCGCGGCCTTCACCGCCGTGACCCAGCTCGGCACCGTCGCGGCCGTGGTCATCTACTTCTGGAAGGACCTCTGGCGCATCACCACCACGTGGGTGCGCTCGCTGTTCGACCCGTCGCTGCGGGGCGAGCTCGACGCCCGCATGGGCTGGTACCTCATCCTGGCCACGGTCCCGATCGGGATCCTCGGGCTCGCCTTCAAGGACCAGATCGAGTCGGGCGCCCGCGACCTCCGGCTGGTCGGCACGACGCTGATCGTCCTCGGCATCGTGCTCTACGTCGCCGAGCGGGTGGGTCGCCAGGAGCGCACCATCCACGACGTCGACACGCCGTCCGCCGCCGGCATCGGCGTGGCCCAGGCCATGGCCCTGGTGCCTGGCGTGTCCCGTTCCGGGGCGACGATCAGTGCCGGGCTGTTCATGGGGTTCACCCGTGAGAGCGCGGCCCGGTTCTCGTTCCTGCTCTCGATCCCGGCCGTCGTCCTCTCGGGTGTGGTCACCGCTCCCGACGTCACCAAGGGCGACGGGCCCGGCCTGGCCGAGACGGTGGTGGCGACGGTCCTCGCCTTCGTCGTGGGCTACGCCGCCATCGCCTGGTTCCTGAAGTTCCTGACCAGCCACTCGACGGCGGTGTTCGTCGTCTACCGCATCGCCCTCGGCGTGCTGGTGCTGGGGCTCGTCGCCGGCGGAGCCATCGACGCCCGTTGACGACGCGCGCCGGGGCGCGATGGGCCAGGATGCCGGCCGTGATGCGCCACCGCCGCCCCGTTGCCGTCCTGTTCGTCCTCGTCGCCCTGCTGGTCGGGTGCGGGGGCGACGACGACGGAGCCGCCGACGACGATGGGTCCTCGACCACCGCGGCCGACGACGCCACCACCGCCGCCGATGCCGACGACGCCACCGACCCCGAGGCCGGCGACGACGGCGACGGCGACGAGGCGGAGCCCGCGGCCGAGGAGACGGGCGCCGGCCCGGCGGTCCCGTCGGCCGGCTGCGACACGGCCCCCCACGCCCCGGTCGATGCCGAGCGGGTCGACACGACCTCCGGTGGCGCCGAGCGCTACTACCTGCTGACCGCTCCCGAGGACGAGGAGCCGATGCCCCTGGTCGTCGATCTCCACGGCTTCATGGAGGGCGCGGACGTCCACGTCCAGCAGAGCGCCCTGGGCGCCTACGGCATCGAGCAGGGCTTCGTCACCGCCTTTCCCAACGGCACCGGCGAGCCCGTGCAGTGGAACACCGATGGCGGCGACACGCCCGACCTGGCCTTCATCGACGCCGTGATCGACGAGGTGTCCGCCGGTCGCTGCATCGACACGTCGCGCGTCTACGCCACCGGCCTGTCGATGGGAGCCTTCATGACCTCCCGTCTGGCCTGCGATCGGGCCGATCGGTTCGCCGCCTTCGCCCCGGTCAACGGGCTCCAGCTGCCAGAGGACTGCGAGCCCAGCCGCCCAGTGCCGGTGCTGACCTTCCATGGCACCGCCGATCCGATCCTCCTGTTCAACGGTGGCATCGACACCAGCTCGTTCAGCGGTGGCGACCCCGGTCCGGGGGCCACCATCCCGCCAGCCGACCTCGACGGCGAGGGCTACCCGGCCACCGCCGCCGGCTGGGCCGAGCTCCAGGGCTGCACCGACCCGGCCGACGCCGTCGACGGCCCCGTGACCGACCGGACCTGGACCTGCCCCGACGGTGCGGCCATGGAGTTCGTCATCACCCAGGGCCAGGGCCACGGCTGGCCGGGCAGCGAGTTCGCCAAGCAGATCGAAAGCATCGTCGGCCCGACCATCGACGGCATCGACGCCAACGAGCGCATCTGGGAGTTCTTCCAGCGCTACCAGCTCCCCGCCTGACCAGGCGTCACGGCGAGCCCCGTCCGGCCACCCCATCAGGGAGGGCGGAGGGCTGGGACCAGGGGGCCGATGGTGAGGGCGGCCGCGACGTCGGCGGCCACCGTCGCGGGCACGGCGACGACCACGGCATCGTCGTCCACCACCAGCACCACGGCGTCGGTGGCGACCACGTCGGGCCCGGACGGCCCGACCGGCAGGTCGCCGTCGATCCCGCCGCCGGGCGCACCCCCGGCGACCAGGTCGATGTGGTCGCCGGGCTCGAGGGGGAGTCCCGGCACGGCGATGGGGACGGGCACGGCCCGCTCGTCCGCCGACAGCAATCCCGCCGGACCGGCGGCCGAGGACCCGCTCACCCGCCGCTCGAGCACGATCTCGCCCGACGTCAGGGCGACCAGCGCCCGCCGCCCGTCGGGGCGTTCGGCCAGCGCCCCCTCGGGCACCAGCGCCCGGGGCAGGGCGCGCACCGCCGTGACCGAGGCGTCGAGCGCACCCCCGGCCTCGACCGACGCGGTGGCGACCACCACCGATCGGGTCTGGCCGTAGGCGGCCTCGGCCGCGGCCGCCCGCTGGAGGGCGCCGTGGACGAAGCCGGCAGTGAGCACCGTCAGGGCGACGGCGGCGAGGTACCAGGGGAGGGCCCGGCGGGGGAGCCGGGGGCGGAGAGGTCGCAGAGAGCGACGAGGTCGGAACGGGGGCACGGGCGCGTCCTTCATCGGAGGTGATGACGGGGGAAGCGTCCGCCCCTCGCCGCGGCACCGGCGGAGGCGTGCGGCCCGGTGTGCCCACCGATCGCCGACGACAAACATGTGTTCGCCATCGGGCGACGGGGTAACGCTACGTCGGCAGGTCGGGCGACAGGCCGCCAGGCGCATCGGCACATGCGCACGACCGGGAGACCGGGATCGCCGCCAGAGCGGCCAACAGGACCTGCCGCAGCCTCGGGATGTTGGCCTCGAAGGTGGCGAACACCTCCGCCTGGGTCACCGGGGCGACGCCCGGGTCGTCGTCGACGCCGGTGTCGTAGTCGGTGACCAGGGCCGCCGAGGCGTAGCAGAGGCCCAGCTCCCGGGCCAGGGCGGCCTCGGGCATCTGCGTCATGTTGATCACGGTGGCGCCCTGCTGGCGGTGCAGACGGGACTCCGCCCGCGTGGCGAAGCGGGGTCCCTGGATCACGACCACGGTCCCGCCGTCGTGGACCACCAGCTCACCCTGGGCGGCGCCAGCCAGGAGCGAGGCCCGGAGCGTCGGGCAGTAGGGGTCGGCCAGCGAGACGTGGTTGACCGTCGGGCCGTCGAAGTAGGTGTCGGGCCGGCCCCAGGTGCGGTCGACGGCCTGGTCGAGCACGACGAGGTGGCCGGGGTGCAGGTCGGGGTGGAGCGACCCGGCGGCGCACGGTCCGAGCACCGCGGTGACGCCGAGCGAGCGGAGGGCCCACAGGTTGGCCCGGTACGGCACCAGGTGGGGCGGGAACCGGTGGCCGGGCCCGTGGCGGGGGAGGAAGGCAACGGTGCGGCCGTCGACCTCGGCCAGCTGGATCGGCCCCGACGGTGGGCCCCAAGGTGTGTCGACCGAGACCGACGAGACGTCGTCGAAGAGGGCGGTGAAGCCGGACCCGCCGATGACGGCGAGGTCCGCGGTGGGAGACGGCGTCACGAGCTCGACGAGCTGGTGCTGCTGCTCTCCTTCTTGGGCGGGCTCTTCGACGAGTCGGACGACTTCGAGTCGGACGACTTCGAGTCGGACGACGACGAGGACGAGGAGGACGAAGAGTCGGAGGACGACGACGAGGTCGACGAGCTGTCCTTCTTGTCGGACTTCTCGCCCTTGTCGGCCTTGTCGCCGTTCGACGACGAGCTCGCCGCCGCGGCGCCGGTGCGGCTGTCGGTCTTGTAGAAGCCGCTGCCCTTGAAGGAGATGCCCACGTTCCCGAACAGCTTCTTCAGGGGGCCGCCGCACTCAGGGCACTCGGTGAGGGCGTCGTCGGTGAAGGACTGGTAGGCGTCGAACGTGTGCGAGCAGTCCTTGCAGCGGTACTCGTAGGTGGGCATCGGCGTCTCCGCGTTGGCACTCTCCAGGTGGGACTGCCAGCGTACCGGCGACAGCCGACCCGGCCGCAACCGTGGCCCCGGCGCCCCGCGCAGTAGAACAGGGCCGTGCAGACCCCGCGCACCGTCACCACGGCCGTCATCCCCGCCGCCGGCCTCGGCACCCGCTTCCTCCCGGCCACCAAGGCCCAGCCCAAGGAGATGCTGCCGGTCGTCGACAAGCCGGCGATCCAGTACGTGGTCGAGGAGGCGGTCCGGGCCGGGATCGACGACATCCTCATCATCACCGGCCGCGGCAAGCGCAGCCTCGAGGACCACTTCGATCGCAACTTCGAGCTCGAGTACTTCCTGGGCGAGAAGGGCAAGCACGACCAGCGCGACCAGCTCGTCGACATCGCCGAGCTGGCCGACATCCACTACGTGCGCCAGGGCGAGCCCCTGGGCCTGGGCCACGCCATCTCGGTGGCCCGCAAGCACGTGGGCGACAACCCCTTCGCCGTGCTGCTGGGCGACGAGTGGATGCGGGAGGACACCCCGCTGCTGGAGGGGATGATCGCCACCTACGAGCGCTACAACCGCTCGGTCATCGCCCTCCAGGAGGTCTCGCCCGAGGAGATCTCCCGCTACGGCTGCGCCAAGCCCGAGCCGGTGTCCGACCACCTCGTCCAGATCCTCGACCTGGTCGAGAAGCCCGACCCGGCGGTGGCCCCGTCGAACCTGGCCGTGATGGGCCGCTACGTCCTCACCCCCGAGATCTTCGACGCCCTGGGGCGGATCGAGCCCGGCTCCGGCGGCGAGCTCCAGCTCACCGATGCCATCGCCCTGCTCCTCCAGGATCAGGCCGTGTACGGCTACATCTTCACCGAGGGCCGCTACGACACCGGCCAGGTCCTCGACTACCTCAAGGTCATCGTCGAGCTGGCGTCCGAGCGCGAGGACCTCGGCCCCGAGTTCCGGACCTTCCTCGCCGACTTCGTCCGCCAGCGCGACCTCTAGCGACGGGCCGGCCGGCCGTGGAGGCGTGGGAAGGTGAGACGTCGCAGGAGCTGTGGGCGGCCTGGACCAACCCCTGGCCCGATGCGGCCACCCGAGCCCAGTTCCGCGGCCGGGTTCCCGTGCCCGGGCACCAGGGCCTGCGGGCCCGCTTCCACCTCTTCACCGATCCCCGCCGGCCCCCACCCCGTGAGCCTCCGCCGGCGCTGTCGTGGGAGGACTGGTGCACCCTCCTCCGTCTCGAGGCCGAGGTCGACGCGGCGGTGACCGCCAACGACGCCACCGCCGCGGCGCCGCTCCTGGCCCGGCTCGAGCAGGCCGAGACGGGGTGGCCGACGCGCCTGGTCACCCTTCACGCGGCCGTGGCGAAGGGAGACC
>DATHEV010000693.1:0-6530 GCA_035318405.1 Iamia sp. | reverse complement strand
GAGGAGGTCGGCGGCGGCCAGGCGGTCGGCCCGCTCGGGCCCGTCGGGCGTGATGCGGACCCGGTCCCGCAGGTCGCGGAGGCCGATGTCGCGGCGGACGTCGGCGCCGGTGCCGTCCTGGTCGTCGTCGCCGATCCAGGTCCAGTGGACCGCCCGGCCGTCGACCTCGGGACCCACCTCGGCGGCCAGGGTCACGAAGAGGTCGGCACCGGCGCGCCAGCCGACCGGCCCGCACCCGACCACCAGGGCGGCGGCGTCGGGTCCGGGGCGGGGGTGGCGGGTGGGCGGGTCGAGCGGGCCGTGGTGGTGGCGCACCCGGGCGGGGTCGAGGCCGAGTCCGCCCTGGTCACGAGGCCGGACGGCCCAGTGGGCGACGGGCTCGGCCGGCACGACCGTGAGGGCGGCGTCGGCCAGGCGGCCGGCCAGGTCGGTCGGGCGCCGGGTCCGGGACCAGGCCTCGTCGAGGAGCGGCAGGTGGGCCACGACCGGCGGGGCCGGGTCGGGCATCTCGTCCAGGGCGACGAGGGCGGCCGCCGAGCCGGCCACGATCACGTCGAACTCGGTGGCGTCGGCCAGCACCCGCCGGCGCCAGGCCCGGTGGGCCCGGACGGCCAGGCCGGGGCGGCCGGTCACCTCGGCGGTGGCCCGGATGGCGCCGAGCGTCGGGGTGGGCCGCCGGACCACGGCGATCCCGTCGAGGGGCACGTCGTCGGCGGGCTCGAGGACCACGGCGGTGACCTCGACGTCGTGCTCGGCCGCCGCCCAGCGGGCCAGGTCGAGCAGGCTCGTCGCGCCGTCGCCCGACGAGTCGAGCACGAGCAGGAGCCGACGGATCACCCGGCCATGGTCGCACGATCGGACCTTGAGCACTTCCTGCCGCTCAGCCGCAGGAGGTGCTCAAGGCTCGGGGGTGCTCGGCGGTCCGAGGGCGGCGGCGCGGAGGTGGGCGACGAGGTCGGCCCGGCTGGTGCCGGCGTTGAGCCCGCTGGTCGAGGGCATGACGTAGACGGGGCTGGGGCCGAGACGGCGCTCCTGCCACCCGGGCGTGGCGGCCCGGTCGGCGCCCGCCCGCCAGCCGGCCAGCCCGACGAGCACCACGGCCTCGGGCGCCAGCAGGGCGCACAGCCGGTCGAGGCGCTCGACCCCGGCCCGGTACTCGGCCGTCGCCAGCTCGGACGCCTTGGTCGTGGCCCGCTTGACCACGTCGGTCATGCCGATGCCACCGTCGGCGAGGAGCCGCCAGGGATCACGATCGGCGCCGGGCGGCAGCAGGCCGGCCTCGGCCAGGGCGGGCCAGAACCGGTTGCCCGGCCCGGCGTACCCGATCCCGGCGTCGGCGGCGTGGACGCTGGGGTTGAGCCCGCTGACGAGCAGGCGCATCCCCGGTCCGACCGTGTCGGCGAGGGTCCGCCCCCGGGTGGCGGTGACGTCGAGGTAGGGCCACTGCGGGTCCGCCATCGGCGTCGTGGTGGTCGTCGCGTCGACGAACCCCGCCCCCAGGACCAGCTCGGCCAGGGTGTCGGGGTCCCACATCGTGAAGCGCCGGCCGGGGAGGTCGGTCGTCTCATCGCTGACCTGCACGCCCTCGCCGGCGAACACCCGCAGGCTGAGCGGCGCGCCGACCGCCAGGGCTCGGTGCAGATCGGCCAGCACCAGCGGCAGGTGCACCGCCGACACGTGCTGGAGCGACTTGCTCGCCCACGCCCCGCCGAGCGACCGGGGCCGGAGCGGGAGGGCGCCGCCGGTGGCCCGCACCAGTGGGACGGCGGGGTGGGCGGTCCGGGCGACCTGGAGCATGGCGCTCGCCGGGTCGAGGCCGACGACGGCGTCGCCCAGCGCACCCAGGTCGCTCCCGGTGCCGCACCCGAGGTCGAGCAGCGGGCCGTCGGTCCGGCGCGCCGTCACCAGGGCGGCGGCCCGCTCGGCCGCCGGCAAGGTCCCCCGGGCGGCGTAGGTCGCGGCCCCGATGTCGTAGGCCGCCAGCGTCCCCGGGTCGAGGAGATGATCGTCGCCCTCGCTCACCCTGAGACCCTGTTCTGTGTGCGGATCGATGCCGCAAACGGGCAAACCCGCACACGGAACGAGGGGGTGGACGTCATCGGCGGGGGCGGCGCTTGGGCTTGGGGGGTGGTGGGGGCGGGGCGCCGTCGAGGAAGAGGTCGAGCTGGACGTCGCGGGCGGCCCGCTCGGCCAGGGGCTCCCACGTGCGGGCGCCCCGGGGGCCGGATGTCCGGACCTCGAGCCGGTCGACGGGCAGGGCCCGGGCCGCGCCCTTGCCGTCGCGGACGCCGATCGAGCCGTCCCGCTCGCGCCGCACGACGGTCGCGTCCTGCCACCGGGCCGACGGCCGCGGCCGGAAGCGCACCACGTCCCCTTCGTGCAGGCCGACCTCCAGCAGGGTCGGCTGGTCCACCGGCTCAGCCTCCCCCGAGCGACCCGACCACCTTGGCCTGCAGGCGGCGCATGCCGGCCAGCCAGCGGTCGGGGTCGGTGGCCCGGCGTTCGTAGTACCCGGCGACCTCGGGGTGGGGGAGCACGAGGAACCGGCCCTCGTCCATGGCCACGGCGACGGCCGCCGCCACGTCGGCCGGCTCGATCACGCCCTGCATGGCCACCGTCTCGACGGCCGAGCTGCCCCGCCCGCCCCGGATCATGTCGGTGTTGACGCCCTGCGGGCACAGGCAGTGGACCACCAGCCCCTGGTCGCCGTAGGTGATGGCCAGCCACTCGGCGAAGGCCTCGGCCGCGTGCTTGGTGACCGAGTACCCGGCGTCGCCGATCTGGGCCAGGAGGCCGGCGGCCGAGGCGGTGGAGAGGAAGATCCCGCCGCCCCGCGCCACCATGTCCGGCACCACGATGCGGGCGGCGACCACGTGGGCCATGACGTTGACCTGCCAGATCCGGTCCCACGCGGCGTCGTCGGCCATCAGGCCCTCGCCGGTGCCGATGCCGGCGTTGGCGGCGAAGAGCCCCACCGGCCCGAACCGCTCCGTCGTGGCGTCGACCACGGCCTGGACCTGCTCGGCCGAGCTCACATCCGCGCCCAGCCCGATGACGCGGTCGCCGTGGACCGCGGCCAGCCGTTCGGCCGCGGCCGACGCATCGGCGGGGTCGAGGTCGACCACGGCCACACCGGCGGCGCCGTCGGCCAGGAAGTGGTCGGCGAGGGCGTACCCGATGCCCCCGCGTGCTCCGGTGATGATGCAGGTCGTCCCGTCCAGGCGCATGTCCGGACCCTACGCCTGGGGTGTGACAGCCGGAAGTGTGAACGAGCGTTAGGTATCGCCTCGCTACCATGGGCGGATGGTCGTGGACCGCAAGGCGGAGATCCTCGCCGCCGCGGCCGAGCTCTTCGCCGCCCAGGGCTTCTCGGGCACCTCGGTCGACCAGATCGGGGCGAGCGTCGGGCTGACCGGTCCTGCCCTCTACCGCCACTACCGCGGCAAGGATGCCCTGCTGGCCGCAGTGGTGATGGACACCGTCGCCGCCTTCGCCGTGTCCGAGGCCGCCTCTGCCGATGGCGTGGAGGCGGTCGTGGCCGAGGCGGTCGCCGTCGCCCTCGACGGCCCGGCCCCGCTGGCGACCTACGTCCGGGAGCGCCACCGCCTCGTCGGCGAGGAGCGCGAGGCGCTGGCGCGCGCCGAGCGGCGCCTGTACCGGCCGTGGCGCGCCGTGATCCGGGCCGCCAACCCCGCCCTCGCCGAGGACGCGGTGGCGCCCCGCCAGCTCGCCGCCCTGACGGCGATGAGCGAGGTGGCGTCGCAGCCGCAGTCGGTCGCCCGCCCCGCACTCGAGCGTCTGCTCATCGGCTCGATGGTCGCGGTGCTGGGCGCACCCCCCATCCCGGCTGCTCCGGCCCCTGATCCGTCGGGCTGGACCCTGCCACCCAGCCGGCGGGACCGGATCCGGGCCGAGGCCCTGCGTCTCTTCCGCCAGCGCGGGTACCACGGCGTCGGGATGGACGAGATCGGCCGGGCCGTCGGCGTGAGCGGCCCGACGATCTACTCCCACCACGCCTCGAAGGCGGCCATCCTCCTCGACGCCAGCGAGCGGGCCGAGGCCCGCCTCGAGGCGGCCGCCCACCACGCCGTGGCCAGGGCGGCCTCCGCCTCCGACGCGCTCGATCGGCTGGCTGCCGCCTCCCTGCGCGTCGCGGCGGACGACGGCGACCTGGTCGTGGTGACGAGCCGGGAGGCCGCCGCCCTCGACGCCCTCGACGCCCGCCGTCTCGCCCGCCGGCGGGACGAGGTGCTGGCGACCTGGTCCGCCGTCGTGGGCGCCCTACGCCCGGACCTGCCCGAGGGCGCGGTCCGGGCCGTCGTCAGCGGCGTCCTGCCGCTCGTGGGCCAGGTGGGGTACGGGCTCCACGACGCCGACGTCGGAGCGCCCCTCGTCCGGGCCTGGTGCCTAGGAGAGTTAACGATCGTTTGATGACGTCGGGCGAACGGAGTACGGTCGGGGCGTGACCTGGAGGATCCCGGTGCTCGTCGTCGCCCTCGTCCTGGCCGGGTGCACCGGCGATGACGCCGACGACGACGCTGCGCCCGACACCACCGAGGCCACGGAGTCGACCGTCTCCGGCGAGACGGAGACCGAGGGGCCGGACGTCGAGGAGTTCGACGGGTCGGTCGAGGACTTCTACCGCGTCCCCGACCCGCTCCCGTCCGGCGCGCCGGGCGACGTGCTCCGGACGATGCCCGTCGAGGCGCCGGAGGGCGAGACCGGCCTGCGGGTCATGTACCTCTCGACCGACGCCGAGGACGACGTCCGCGCCGTCACCGGGCTGATCTACGTCCCCACGGACGAGGCGCCCGAGGGCGGTTGGCCGGTGGTCGCCTGGGCCCACGGGACGTCGGGTCTGGCCGCCCCGTGCGCCCCCAGCCGGGCGCCGGCGCCGCCCCCGGCCTTCGGCGTCGAGGGCGTGCGGGTGGCGACCGACTACATCGGCCTCGGGCCCGAGGGCGAGATCCACCCCTACCTGTCGGCGGCGGCCGAGGGCCACGCCGTGATCGACGGCGTCGCCGCGGCGCGCTCGCTCCCCGACGTCCACGCCGGCGACCAGTGGGTGGTGACGGGCGTGTCCCAGGGCGGGCACGCTGCCCTCGTCACCGGCGAGATGGCGGCCGAACGGCTCCCCGACGCCGAGCTGCTGGGGACCGTCGCCATCGCCCCCGGATCCGAGCTGGGGTCGACCTACGGCGACGAGATCCAGATCAAGATCATCACCACGATGGTGCTGGTCGGCGTGGCCGCCGAGGATCCCTCGGTGGCGATCGAGGACTACCTCGGCCCCGAGGCGGCCGCCGCCGCCCAGGTGATCGAGACGGGCTGCGTGGCCGACATCATCGGCGGCGCGCTGGTGGGCATCGCCGGCTCGCCCGACTACTTCACGACCGATCCCCGGACGTCGCCGGTCGGCGAGGCCTGGCTCGAGGAGAACGACCCCGGCCAGGTCGTGTCGGAGGCGCCGCTGCTGGTGGTCCAGGGTGGCCAGGACATCCTCGTCGTCCCGGCGCGCACCGATGCCCTGATCGAGCGCGAGTGCGGCATCGGCCAGGTGGTCGACCTCCTCGAGGTCCCCGAGGGCGACCACGACACCGTGACCGGCCTCGCCGAGGACGACATCGCCACCTGGCTCGCGGCCCGCTTCGCCGGCGAGCCGGCCGCGACCACCTGCGACTAGCGCGACCGATGCGGCACTAGGCCTCGACGAACGCCCGCATGGTGTCGTCGACGACCTGCTTGCGGTCGGGGCCCCACGGCAGCGGCATGAGCACGGGCTGGTCGACCCCGGCATCGGCGTAGGCCCGCACCGTGTCGCGCACCAGGTCGGCGTCGCCGACGACGTCGATGGCGTCGACCATCTCCTCGCTCACGGCGGCGAGGGCGCCCTCGCGGTCGCCGGCGGCATGGCGCTCGCGCACCTCGGTCACGGCGTCGCCGAACCCGGCCGTGGTGAAGCTCTCGGCGTAGGAGTCGACCACGGCGTAGGAGAAGAGGTCCTTGCGGCCGTTGGCGAGCGCCCCGTCGCGGTCCGCCACGCCGGCGTGGACGTAGGCGTAGACGGTGCACGACCCCGGCTCGCGCCCGGCGGCCGCCTCGCCGGCTCGCACCTGCTCGACCGACCAGGCCACGTGGGAGGCCGGCAGGTAGTTGAGCAGCACCCCGTCGGCGACCTCGCCGGCCAGCGCCAGCATCTTGGGTCCGAGGGCACCGAGCACGACCTTGGGCTTGCGGGCCCCGTCCTCGAACCGCACGCCGAGCCGGAAGCCCTTCACCGCGTAGTGGTCGCCGGCGAAGGTGACCTTCTCGCCCGTCAGGCACTCCTGCACCAGGGCGACGTACTCCCGCACCTGGCCCAGCGGCCGGTCGCCGTACGGGGCACCGTGCCAGCGGGATGTGACGACGGGGGAGGAGATGCCCACGCCCAGCAGCACCTCCCGCTCGGGATCGAGGGCCGACAGGGTGGCGGCCGACATGGCGGCCAGCGGGGGCGTGCGCAGCTGGAGGGCCAGGACGCCGGTGCCGAG
>DATHEV010000692.1:0-3564 GCA_035318405.1 Iamia sp. | reverse complement strand
GGCCTCCGGGCAGGTCGACCTGCCGCCCCAGTGGCGCGACCCGATGATCGCCGGCTTCGACGGCGTCACCAAGACCGGCACGGCCGCCAACGGGTTCGAGGGGTTCGACCAGTCGCAGTGCCCGGTGGCCGGCAAGACGGGCACGGCCCAGGTGACCAACAGGAACGACTCGTCGCTGTTCGCCGCCTTCGCCCCGACGCCGAGTCCCGGGCGGGATTCGGTCATCGCCATGGCCACCGTGTTCGACGGGGCCGGCTTCGGTGCCGCCGCCGCCGTCCCCCTCACCCGGCGGGTGCTCGAGCCCTTCGCCTCCATGGGCTGCGACATCGACGCCTTCGGCGAGCCCGGCGACGCCGACACCCAGCCCAGCCCGTTCGACGCGCCGCTGGGCGGCTGGTTCGACGTCAACGAGGCCCAGGCCGAGTACATCCCCGACCTTCCGCCCGAACAGCGCGACTGATGGCCACCGTCCCCATCCCGCGCCGGCGCCCGATCGCCTCCCTGCGCCACGACCCGTCGGCCTTCTGGCACCACATCGATGCCACCCTCGTGGGCTGCCTGCTCGGCGTGGCCGCGCTCGGCGTGCTGATGGTCTACAGCGCCACCCGCTACATCGGGCCGGGCGAACCCCTCAACAACCTGTACCTCACCCGTCAGCTGTTCTTCGTCGTCATCGGTCTCATGGTCGCCGCCGTGGTCTCGGTGGTCGACTACCACAAGATCCTCGACCTGGCGCCGCTGATCTACGGCTCGACCATCGTCTTGCTGATCGCCGTGCGGCTGTTCGGCTCGCGCCGGTCGGGCACCCAGGGCTGGTTCCAGCTGGGGCCGTTCCAGCTCCAGCCGTCGGAGTTCGCCAAGCTGGCCCTGGTCCTCGGGTTCACCTACCTGGCCACCCAGTTCCACGGCGACATCGACCTGCGCCGCCTGGGCGCCCTGCTCGGGCTCTCGGCCCTCCCCGTGGTGCTGGTGCTGCTCCAGCCCGACCTCGGGACGGCGCTGGTCTCGGTGGCCATCACCTTCTGCCTGCTCGTCGCGGCCGGCGTGAAGGGCCGGTACCTCGTCCTGCTCGGCGTCGGGGCGATCCTGTTCGCCACCTTGGTGCTCACCAGCGGGATGCTCGACGGGTACCAGAAGGACCGGCTGACCGTCTTCGCCAACCAGGAGAACCCGGACCTGAGCCGGGAGGACAGCGAGCGGGCGTTCTACAACCTCGAGCAGTCGAAGCTGGCCATCGGGTCCGGCGGCGTGCGGGGCACCGGGCTGTTCAACGGCCCGCAGACCCGCAGCAACCGGGTGCCCGAGCAGCACACCGACTTCATCTTCTCGGTGGTGGGGGAGGAGCTGGGCCTGATCGGCGCCGGCGCTCTCCTCGCTGCCTACTCGGTGATCGTCTGGCGGGTCTGGCGCACCGCCCAGCTGGCCCGCGACGACGCCGGCACCATGATCTGTCTCGGCGTCCTGGCCATGTTCGTGTTCCAGATCTTCCAGAACGTGGGGATGACCATGGGCATCATGCCGATCACCGGCATCCCCCTCCCGTTCCTCAGCTACGGCGGCTCGTCGACCCTCATGGCCTTCGTCGCCATGGGCCTCGTCCTCAACGTCCACATGCGCCGCTTCCGCTGACCGTTCCCGCTTCTGTCAATCCCCATGCACCGTGGAGGTCCATGGGGACGGACAGAACAGGGGGGTGTGGAGCGGGCGAGGTCGGGGAACGGTCGCTGGCGCTTCCCCACCGTCGTCGTCGCCGAGCGGCGACCCGACCCGTGGGAGCATCCCGTGGACCTCTACGAGCTGGCCGAACGCCAGCATGCCGTCTTCACCCGGGAGCAGGCTCGGGCCATCGGCTGGACCGACCGCCGTCTCGCGGGGTTCCTGGCGCGTGGTGCGGCTGACCGCGCCGCGCCGGGTGTGTTCACCCTCGCCGGGGTGCCGCCGTCGTGGCCTCAGCGCCTCCACGTCGCCGTCTTGAGCTGCCCCGGATCACTGGCCTCCCACCGGGCTGCCGCACGGCTGCGCGGCACGGACGGGTTCGAGCAGGCGCCGCTCGAGGTGGTGGTCGAGCGGGGGCGCCATCGTCGGACGGCTGAGCGGGGCGTCGTGTTGCACGAGAGCAAGGACCTGCGGGGCGTCGACTTCGACGAGTGCGAGGGCATCCCGTGCACCTCCCTGGTGCGGACGCTGGTCGACCTCCCGGCGGCGTGCCACGAGTTCAAGGCGGGAGTGGCGCTCGACCAGGCGATCCGGCGCGACCCGCGAGTGCTCGAGCGCGTGATGCAACGCCACATCGAGGTGGCCCGGCGAGGCCGGAACGGCACCGTGGCGCTCCGCGCCCTGCTCGCCGAGCGGTCGGACGCCAACCTCGTCGACAGCGGCTTCGAGCGCCGAGCCCTCCGCCTCATCGCCGCGAGCGACCTGCCGTCCCCGGTCACCCAGCACCACGTCGTCGAGGGTGACTTCCAGTGCTGGCTCGACATCGCGTGGCCTCAGCACCTGGTGGCCATGGAGTGCGACAGCCTCGCGAACCACCAGGGCGAGCGAGCCTTCCGGTGGGAGCGCATCCGGCGGCGGCACCTCAAGGCGCTCGGTTGGACCGTGCTGGAGTTCACCTACAGAGAGGTGACCCAGCAGGGCCCGATGGTGCTGTCCGAGCTTGCCCGCTACCTCCCGATCCGATGACCTCTCGGTTCTGTCAACCCTCGTGGACCGTCACGGTGCATGGTGGTTGACAGAACGAGGCGCGGGGCGCATCGCGTCCTGAACTGGGGTCGTCGGTAGACTCGACCGATCATGGCGTCAGTCTGGCCGGCCCTCGAGGCCATCCTCCCCCGGGTGGCCAAGCCGGCGCGCTACATCGGGGGCGAGGACGGCTCCCAGGAGCCCGAGCACCTCCCCGGCCAGGTCGCATGGCTGCTGGCCTACCCGGACACCTACGAGATCGGCCTGCCCAACCAGGGCCTCCAGATCCTGTACGAGATCCTGAACGAGCGCGACGACGCCGTGGCCGAGCGCACCTACGCCCCGTGGACCGATCTCGACGAGCTCCTGCGGGCCGAGGGCATCCCGCTCTTCTCGGTCGACACCCACCGCGCCGCCGGCGACTTCGACATCCTCGCCTTCAACGTCTCGGCCGAGTTGACCTACACGAACCTGCTGGCCATGGTCGACCTGGCCGGCTGTCCGGTCCGCAGCGCCGACCGCACGCCCCACGACCTGATCATCGGGGCCGGTGGCCACTGCACCTACAACCCCGAGCCCATCGCCGCCTTCCTCGACTTCGTGGTCCTGGGTGACGGCGAGGAGGCGGTCGGCGAGATCAGCGCCGCCCTCCAGCCGTGGAAGCAGGCCCGAGACCGAGGCGAGCCCGTCACCCGGGCCGAGGCCCACGAGATCCTGGCCGGCATCACCGGGGTCTACGTCCCGAGCCTCTACGAGGCCGAGCACGACCCGGTCACCGGCATCCTCCGATCCACCCGGCCGGTCCACCCGGGGGCCGTGCCCGAGGTCGAGAAGCGCACCATCGCCGACCTGGGCGAGTGGCCCTACCCCCGCAACCAGCTC
>DATHEV010000691.1:0-5397 GCA_035318405.1 Iamia sp. | reverse complement strand
GGGTGCCGGTGCCGTGGACGACCCCGTCGGGGCCGACGGCCACCCACGAGCGATGGCGGTCGGTCGGCGCCGCGATGCGTTCGAGCTCGCGTCGGGCGCCGGCGCCGGCGACACCGTGGAAGCGGCGGTAGAGCGTCTCGGGCGAGCACCGCTCGAGGAGGTCGTGGAGGGCGGGGAGGTCGGGGTGCCCAGCCGGGCGCACGTCGATCCCTGCCGGGTGGGTCAGGGTCTGCATCCGTCCATCATGAATAGACCGGTCGTCATAGTCAATAGACCAGTCGTCATACCCGCTAGGGTGTTGCTGTGGCAACCGACACCCGTGACCGTCTGATCCGCACGACCTCCCGGCTCCTCCGCACCCAGGGCTACGGGGCCACCGGCCTCAACCAGATCGTGGCCGAGGCCGAGGCGCCCAAGGGGTCGATGTACTTCCACTTCCCCGGCGGCAAGGAGGAGCTGGCCGCGGCCGCCCTCGACCGCTTCGCCGAGCGGATCAGGGTCGGCATCACCCGCGGGTTGGAGCAGGCCGACAGCGTGGCCACCGCCGTCGGCGCCTTCTTCGACGACGAGATCGCCCGGCTCGAGCGGTCCCGCTTCGTCGACGGCTGCCCGGTCGCCACCGTCGCCCTCGACGCCTCGGCCGCCCACGACGCCCTGGCGGCGTCGACGGGCGCCGCCTTCCGCGGGTGGACGGCGCTCCTCGCCGCCGGCCTCGAGGCCGAGGGGCGCACCCCGGAGGCGGCCCACACCGCCGCCACCTTGTTCTTCGCCACCTTCGAGGGGTCCCTGATGATGGCCAAGGCCCAACGCTCGATCGAGCCCATGACGACCGTCCGCGACGCCATCACCGCCATCCTCGTCGCCCCCTGATCCCGCGCCGGACGGCGCGGCGGTGACTTGACCTCAGCGGCCTTCAGGGTAGGATACCGAGTATGCTACTTCGCAATGTCGTCCAATGAGCGTCCGTCATGCCCTGCTGGCCCTCCTGCACGAGGGGCCCAAGTACGGGCTCCAGCTGCGGCAGGAGTTCGAGGCCGGGACCGGGGAGATGTGGCCCCTCAACGTCGGGCAGGTGTACACGACCCTCAACCGGCTCGAGCGCGACGGCCTGGTCGAGGCGGCCGACGACGACGAGGGCCCGCAGCGCACGTTCCGGCTCACCGAGGCGGGCGGGTCCGAGCTGGAGGAGTGGCTGCGCACCCCGCCGGACATGTCGGCGCCGCCGCGGGACGAGCTGGTCATCAAGGTGCTGGTGGCCCTGCGTCTCACCGACGTCGACGTGGCCGAGCTCCTCCAGGCCCACCGGCGCCAGCTGGTCGAGCTGATGCAGCAGTACACCCGGCTCAAGGGCGACGTGGGCGAGGACGACCTGGGCCTGGCCCTCGTGGTCGACGCCGAGCTGTTCCGCCTCGACGGCCTGATCCGTTGGCTCGATGCCGTCGACGGCCGGCTGGCCCGCCTCCCGCGCGGCCCGGACGGTGAGCGGGCCGCGCCCGCATCCCGGCCTCGCACCACGCCCGAGCGTCTGCGCCGCCAGATCGGGAGCCGGCGATGACGGCGCTGGAGCTGCGGGACGTCTCGAAGGTCTACGGCACCGGCGCCGCCGAGGTGCACGCCCTCGCCCACATCGACCTCGCCGTCGAGCCGGGCACGCTCGTGGCCGTGATGGGCCCGAGCGGGTCGGGCAAGAGCAGCCTCCTCACCATCGCCGGGAGCCTGGAGGAGCCGTCGAGCGGTGACGTCATCGTCGACGGATCCCGCCTGGCCGACCTGTCCCGGAACGATCGCGCCCGTCTCCGCCGCCAGCGCATCGGCTTCGTCTTCCAGGACTTCAACCTCCTGTCCGGCCTGACCGCGGCCGAGAACGTCTCGCTGCCCCTCGAGCTCGACGGCCGGTCGGCCCGGCGAGCCCGCCCGGTGGCCCTCGCGGCGCTCGACCGGCTGGGCCTGGCCGACCAGGGTGACCGGTTCCCGGACGAGCTCTCGGGCGGCGAGCGCCAGCGGGTCGCCATCGCCCGGGCGACCGTCGGCGACCGCCAGCTCCTGCTGGCCGACGAACCCACGGGTGCCCTCGACTCCGCCAACGGCGAGGCGGTGATGCGGATGCTGCGCCAGGCCTGCCAGGACGGTGTCGCCGGCGTCGTCGTCACCCACGATGCCCAGCTCGCCTCCTGGGCGGACCGCATCGTCTTCCTCCGCGACGGCCACGTCGTCGACCAGACCGCGCCCCAGCCGGGCCCGGACAGCCTGCTGTCCTCGGACGCCGGCCGGTGAGCGCGTCGGCCCGGCGGGCCGTGGGCCGCTGGTCGGTGCGGCTGCTCCGGCGGGAGTGGCGCTCGCAGGTGCTGGTCACGGTCCTCATCGCCGCCTCGGTGGGCGCCGCCGTCTTCGCTTCGACGGGAGCCGCGCTCCTGGCTCCGTCGCGCGACGCCGAGATGGGTACCGCCGACCACCGCATCGAGACGCAGGTCGAACGACCGGCGGCTCTCGACCGGTACCTGGCCGAGGCGCGGGGGTGGTTCGGCACCATCGATGTCGCCCGGCACTCGTCGGTGGCGGTTCCCGGCGCCTCGGACCAGGTCGAGCTGCGCGCCCACGAGACCGACGGCGCCTACAGCGGCGCCATGGTCGCGGTGCGGTCGGGGCGCCGGCCCGAGGCACGCGGCGAGGTGGCTCTGACCGACGATCTGGCGAGCCTCCTCGGCGCCGACGTCGGCGACGAGGTGGAGCTGGGCGGTACCTCCCGGCTGGTGGTCGGCCTGGTGGAGGACCCCGCCGACCTCGACGACTCCTTCGCCCTCGTCGACCCGTCCGCGCTGCCCGACCCCCAGCGGGTGACCCTGCTGGTGCGGGCCGACACCGACCGGGCCCATGCCTTCCGCCCCACGGCCCGGCCCGGGCCCGTGTTCACCGAGCCCCGGGGCCAGGACGAGGGCACCACCGCTGCCCTCGGCGTCCTGGTGGTGGCCACCATCGCCCTGCTGCTGGTCAGCCTGGTCGCCGGGGCGGCCTTCATCACCGTGGCCCAGCGCCGCCAGCGTCAGCTGGGCCTGTTGGCCGCGGTGGGCGCGACCGATCGCCACCTGCGCTCGGCCATGCTCGCCCACGGCATCGCGGTCGGCCTGGTCGCGGGGCTGGCGGGCACGGCCACCGGCCTGATCGCCTGGGTCGCCGTCGCGGGAGCCCTCGAGGGCCCGGCCGAGCACCGCATCGACCGCTTCGCCGTGCCGGTGGGGCTCGTCGCCGCCGGCCCCGTGCTCGCCCTGGTCACGGCGACGGCCGCGGCCTGGTGGCCGGCCCGGGCCGTGGCCCGGCTCCCGGTGGTGACGGCGCTGTCGGGCCGGCCCCCGGCGCCCCGGCGGGCCCATCGGTCGATCGTCGCCGGTGGCGTCCTGGTGCTCGCCGGCCTCGCCGGCATCGGCGCAGGCATCGACCCCGTGGCCGACGAGGTCACCCCGCTGCTCCTGGTCCCCGGCCTCGTGGCCGCGGGCGCATCGACCCTCTTCCTCGCCGGGCCGGCCCTGCGTGGAGTCGCCCGTCTGGCCGGCCGGCTGCCCATCGGGGTCCGGCTGCCGGCCCGCGACCTGGCCCGGGCCGAGGGGCGCGCCTCGGCGGCGCTGGGCGCGGTGAGCCTGGCACTGGGGATGGCGGTCGCCGTGGTGCTGCTGGCCGCGGCGGCCGAGCCCGGGGTCGACCGGGGCAACCTGGCGCCGGACCAGCTGGCGGTGTGGGCGGCGCCGCCGGAGGCCGGTCGCCTCCAGGTGCCCGCCATCGACGACGCCGAGGTGGGGTCGCTCGACGCCGCCGCCGACCGCATCGCCGCCGCGGTGGGCGAGGACGGCGGGGACGACCCGACCGTCGTCCCCCTCGACCTGGCCGTGGCCGCCGCACCGGCCGGCCGATCCGACGGCGTGGTCCAGGTGGGCGTGGCCGTGCTGGCCCGCCCCGTGGGCCCCGACACCCTCCGCGACGCGGGGCGGATCTACGTGGCCACCCCCGAGCTCCTCCGACACCTGGGCATCGACCAGGGCGCCATCCCGGCCGACACGCTTCTCCTGACGGCGCAGCGGGGGGCGGTCCACATCACCGGAGACGTGGGCGACAGCCCCTACCGGGGCCGGCCCGTCCCGGCCGGCCAGGCGCAGCGCATCGACGGGCCCGACCACTCGTCGGCCCCCCGCACCCTGATCACCGAGGCCGGCCTGGCCGCCGCCGGCCTCTCCTCCCAGCGGGCGGGCTGGCTGGTCGAGGCCACCGGGCCCATCGACGGCGACGCCGTGGGCCGGGCCCGCGCCGTGGCCGCCGACGAGGGGCTGTCGGTCGAGGGTCGCGACCAGAGCACGGGTCTCCGCACCCTCCGGACCGTGGCGACCGGGATCGGGGCCGGCCTGGCGCTGGGCATCGTCGCCCTCACGCTCGGCCTGGTGCGCAGCGAGGGGGCGCGCGACGCTCGGACCCTGGCCGCCATCGGCGCCTCCGGCCGGACCCGCCGCCAGGTGCAGGCGTCGACCGCCGGACTGCTCGCCGGCATCGGCGCCGTGCTCGGGGCATCGATCGCGGCGGCCGCCGTGGTCGCCGGCTACTGGGGCCAGACCGGGCGTCTGAGCCACGTGCCCGTGGCCCACCTGGCCGCCCTCGTCCTCGGGCTGCCGGCGCTCGCCGTCGCCACCAGCTGGCTGGCCGCCGGCGACCCCTCCCGCCGGCCCCGCGCCGCCGGCTAGGGCGAGACGGCGGTGCCGAGGGTGTCGGCGGCGAGGAACCGCGGCGCGCCCTGCTCGTAGAACACGTCCTGCTCGACGAGCGTGAAGCCGGCCTCGGTGAGCAGGTCGGGGATCCGCCGGGTGAGGTGGCAGCCGCCGAAGACCCGCTTCTGGATCGGCTCGAGCCGGTGCTGGAGCCGTCGCACCTCCTCGTCCGGCGCCAGGCCGTGCTCGACGAAGTGGAACGTGCCGCCCGGCCTCAGCACGCGGCGCACCTCCTGAAGGGCCCGGGCGACGTCGGGGATCGTGCACAGCGTCCAGGTGGACAGGGCCGTGTCACAGCTCGCATCGGGCAGGGGGATCGACTCGCCGGCCAGTCCGGTTCGCTGCACGGGCACGTTCGAGGCATCGATCCGCCTCTGCGCCAGCTTCCATCCCGTGTCGGCCGGCTCGACGGCGGCCACGCCGGTCACGGTGGCGGGGTAGTGGGCCACGTTCAGCCCCGAGCCGAAGCCGATCTCCAGGACGTGACCGTGGAGCCCGGCGCAGACCCGCTTCCGGATCGGCACGGTCGACGCGGTGGAGCCGGTCTTGTCGATGATCCGGGGCAGCACCTTCCGGGTGTAGATCCCCATGGCTACCGGGGCGCGAAGTGGTCGACGAACAGACGGGCGACCAGCTCGCCCCGTGAGCTGGC
>DATHEV010000690.1:0-2261 GCA_035318405.1 Iamia sp. | reverse complement strand
CAGACCCCACTCCCGCCCGTCCGAGAAGCGACCCCGGCCCACCACCACGCGCTCCTCCTCCGCCTCGGCCAGCTGTGCGTCGAGCACCGTGCCCCGGGCCTGGTCGATCTCGTCGGACGTGGCCGGGCGGAGACGCTCGGCCAGGGCCAGCAGCTCCCGCCGGTCGATGCCGATCCCGACCACGTCGATCACCACCCCGGGCGCCTCGAGCCACGACAGGGAGAGCTCGGCCCAGGGGCGCTCGGCCTCGGACGGGCGCGCCACCAGCACGGCCAGGTGGCCGCGCACCCGCACCTCGACGTGGGCCGCCGCCCCGAACCGCCGAGCCTGGACGTCGAGGGCGTCGCCCGAGGCCACGGAGACGACGAGGCCCCGGGGGTCGTCGTCCTCCGCCACCGGGAGGCCGGAGTCGGCATCCGGCACCGTGCCGTGCACCGTGCCCCACCCGACCCCCGGGGTGCGCAGCCCGCCTCCGTCGATCGGGCCGTCGAGGACGTCGGAGGTGGTGACGTCGCCCTGCTCGACCCACCCGGCCGGGAGCCCCGAGGCCTCGATCGTGGCCCGCTCGTCGTCGACCGCCACGGCGCCGGCGGCGGCCAGGAGGACGTCGTCGACCGTGGCCGCCGATCCGGGGGCGCCGGCGCGGTACAGCTGGACGAAGCCGTCCCCGACGGGGACGAGCACCGAGGGTGGGCCCGGATCCGAGGCCGGCGTGGCCCAGGCCCGGTTGCGACCGACGACGTCCACCGGCTCGAGCCCGGCGGCCTCGGTGGGAACGGGCCCACCCCCCGCCGGACCGGGCGTGGTGCCACCCCCGGCCCACGCCTGCACCGCCACCGCGGCGAGGCCGGGCGGGCCGTCGGCCTCGGCCCCGTAGAGCACCGTCGTCAGCCCCTGCGGGCCAGGGCCCGGGCCGCCACGGACGGGATCGGGGCCGATCCGCGGCTCGGAGAGGGAGGCCAGGTCGAGCCCGGCGGGCGGCCGGTCGAGGACGTAGGCGGCGGGGCGGACGCCGAGGTCGACGTCGACGGCGGGCGCGCTGTCGTCGTCGCCCCGGCGGGCCAGGACGGCGGCCGCCGCCACGAGGAGGACGATCGCGGCGGCACCGGCGAGGGCGACCCACCGGCGTCGCCGACCGTCGGGGGCCACCCGCAGGTCGACGAGGTCGGGGTCGAAGACGGGGACGGGGAGCTCGGCGGCGAGGGCCCGCCGGGCGACGCCGGCGCGGTCGCCGCGCTCGTCGACGGCGGCCAGGAGCAGGTCGTCGGTCATCGGTCGTCCTCCTCGGGATCGGGTGCCGGAGCCGGCGCCGGGTCGGGGACGGGGTCGAGGCCGAGGTGACGGGCGATCGCCCGCCGGCCCCGCATCAGGTGGACCCGCACGGTGGGGGGCCGCATCTCCAGCACCACGGCGATGTCGTCGATCGATCGGTCCTCGAGGTACCGCAGGGCGATGCACTGGGCCTGGCGTGCCGGCAGCGTGCGCACCGCGACCCAGAAGTCCTCGTCGTCCTCGGGCGGTGCGCCGGCCGCCGCCTGGCGCACCCGGGCCTCGGTGGCCAGCCGTTCGGCCCCCCGGTCGACCACCCGCAGGTGGCGCCGGTGGGAGACGGCGCGGTTGGCGACCGCCCGTCGCACCCACGCCCCCGGGTTGTCGAGGGCACCGACGTGGTCCCAGCGCCGGTAGGCGTCCAGGAAGGCGTCCTGGGCCAGCTCCTCGCCGGCCGTCCGGGTACCGACCAACGACCAGCCCAGGGCCGACCACGGCCGACCAGTCGCGGTGGTAGATCTCGTCGAACCCGAGGCTGACGTCGTCGACCACCTCCGCCCTCCCCGCCCCCACCACCTCGGGGGCCGTCGATCCGTCCACACCCCTGACTCGCACGAGCCGTCGGTCCCGCTTACCGGCGGGCGTGGACCTCGTGGGCTTCGCGGAGGACGACACCGGTGGCGAGGCGGACGAGCGGCTCGACATCGCCTTGGAGGATGACGAGGACGTCGGAGGCCAGGCCGTCGACGACCTGGGCCCGGCCCCGCCCGACCCGGATGGTCGCGGCCCGGCCGCCCGAGCGGAGGCCCACGGCCAGCACCACGGGCGAGCCGAGGACGGCGGCCCGGACGGCGGCGTTGCCCAGCAGCACGGGCACGGCCTCGGCCGCCAGGGCGCCCAGCAGGCCGACGTCGGGATCGTCGGCACCGTCCACCGCGGGCACCGGCGGGGTCAGCCGGGCCAGCGCGCCGAGGGCGATCCCGGCGGCGAGC